>CAJXUM010001319.1 GCA_913060855.1 uncultured Lewinella sp.
CGTCGGCAGCGTCAGATGTGTATAAGAGACAGATATTGGCTCCCATGGACAAGGCCTTCTTTTCCTGTTCAAAGGATGCACCATCTCGGCCTCCATATATCGGCAATGAACTGATCCCTAAAAAGTAGGCGAATCCGTCTAATTGTTGATCTATTTGGACCGCCAATTCTCGGGTTGGGCACAAAATAAGGGTATCAATTCCGTCGACAGGATGCGAAAGTAGGCGATCAAGAACTGGGAGTAAAAAGGCTGCAGTTTTGCCTGTTCCAGTTTGGGCACAGGCGATAATATCTTTGCCTGCAATTATAGCGGGGATGGCTTGTTCTTGAATGGGTGTTGCTTTTTCAAAGCCCATGGCATCAAGTCCTTCTAGCAACAAATCATTCAATTGTAATTCTCTAAAAGTCAATGGCTGGATTTTTGTTCGAGTCTATTTGTTTAGGGCAATACTATGGAGTAATATTCAAAGAATAACTTACCCATTTGATGCGATCCTCTTGCCACCATGCTACGTTGCTGCATTAGTCGCTTAGCCTATGCTATGCTCCTTTCTCGCGCCTCGTCTGGCAACAAAATAGTTCGCTTTAAACGGTCAGCTTTCTTTTTGACCATTACTAAAACAAATTAACGTAAATATTTTTTTTAAGTTGCAAGCTCGCATTCGAGCCTACCTCATCTTCATCGCAAGATACAACTTTAGGGATTAAAAAAAGGAAAAATCTCTATTTGCAAAGGATTTAGCTATCTAGGCCCCTTCTAAGGTTAGCTAAGCTACTACTGGACACTGGGTAAGAAGCCGGACAAGAGTGGTGTGACTGGCTAGATAAAGAGCGGAATACCCACCTTTGAAGTCTCGTTTCTACCTGCAAAACCCCTGTTATTCAAACCTGCCCCTCTCCTATTAGCATCCATTTGATTGCCATAAAGGATCACGCTAGGTGCCTCTTTTCTCGGTCTCAGTACGATACAATAGGTAAAGTCCTAGCATCAGAATAAGCGTAGCGGGGAAGCCCGATCCGAAGCCTAATGGCGTCAATAGCAATAACAGGATGCTGGCTAAGCCAATCGAAAAAGAGGATAAAGGCTTGGGTCTGAAAAATAGAAAAGCCAAATAGACGTGCCAGACTATCAATAATCCCCCCATCCAAGCCGCTTGCCGAAAGAGTATCATGTAAATGAATCGACGATAGAAAGGGAGAAAGGTAAAACGACCAAACTGCAAATAATCCCGAGGATAAATCCACGCCAAATACACATTCACAAGCCCTCCACACAACCACAAAAGAGCAAAGCCTCTCCTACCCCATCGCGGCTGCCATTTGCAAAGTCCGAGTAAGGCTATCGCTAGAATAATAGCGATTGACCAGGGTATATAAAAACGTTCTACTTGATCCCACATATCAATTAGCATGGTTCTCTGACAATTTTTATGCTTTTGAGTCAGCGCCTTAGGTAAAAGTCCCGCTTTCTTTGGGCGTAATCCTTTCACCTGAAACACTGACCACAAAAATTGTCAGATAAGGATTAACATTTACCTACCAAGTATATAAATTACCCAAAGAAACTTGGCTATAATAAATAGAAGGCCAGCCTTCATGTCCTGAATAATAAGCGATATGCAATTGGTCACCTACAATCGCTAAACCCGGATAAGCTGTATCACCTTCACTAGGTAGCACAAAGAGGCGCCGATACCGTCCATCTTCTTCTACTCGCATGAAAACAGTCAGCCGTTCATTGAGGCAATCCAATCGTTCCTCAGGCCATTCTCTAGTGCCCAAGAGCCAACTTTGATCAGGCAGTAGCAGTAGATTGGGGCCGCCTAAGCCATGATCAAAAGGGACTATCGAAAGCGTATCGTAAGGAGGCACCGCACTACCATAATAGCCTGATACCGAATGTGCTCCTCCATCTCTGATCAACAAGAAAAGGGTACTATCGGGTTTGAATCTTACCAGTGCCTCCCCTACTAATGGAGAAAGAGCCAAAGTATCCGTCCATTGCTCATAATTCATACCGTCTGCCGTGCGAAATAAAGCCATTCTACGTTTGCCACCTTGTACTTTCCCTGATAAAGGATCAGTGCCGGCTATCAAGGGTATAGCGTAGCCAAATCCTCCTTGCCAGGTTAGGTCATAAAACCAGTTATTAGAAGGAATACCGCGAACTCGCCGAGGCGGCGTCCACACACTACCATCTTCAGAATAAGAAACCCAAGTAAACCACTCATAAACTGCCTTCCTGTAATCGGTACCCAAGCCCGTCAACACGAGCAGGCTATCCGGCCGGACACTAAATTTAGCATTCCGCAAATCAATGCCATCCTTGGTCAAAAGGGCTAACGACTTCCAAGCAGTGCCATCTGACGACTGCAGCACCCGAATTTTGCCCTTTTTGCCCGTCACATGGCCATCTCCTTCTCGGAAGGTACATAGCAATTTACCTTTGAAGTAAATGAGGTCTACAAATGCATTGTGGAAAGCTCGATCCCATATTTTCTCTGATTCAACCGTTCTTAGCGGGTAGGAAAAGGGTGGCTTTTCTTCCCCTTGGCAGGAAAAAAGCAGCCCCAATAGAAAAGAAATGTATAAAATAGAGTAAGCTTGTTTAGGCATATTCCCTTTCAAATCTGTCTCTTATACACATCTCCGAGCCCACGAGACCGAGGCTG
>CAJXUM010001320.1 GCA_913060855.1 uncultured Lewinella sp.
CAGCCTCGGTCTCGTGGGCTCGGAGATGTGTATAAGAGACAGGTACACAGCAGGAGCTCGTGTACCAACGGCGGAAGCTGCGATGATCGCGCCTTTTTGCTTTTGATTTTCATTACCATTTCGATTCACCAGCTTATTCTTCTCCCCCATGAAACCAAAACCGCCCCTTCCCATCCGGATCACCATTATAATTCACCGTAATCTCTTCACCTGCCTCGATTTCCGTTAAAGCATAAAAACTCATCGTTTGACCGCTGAAGTCCGGCCTATATTCAGCATTGGGCTCGAAGGAATGGTTATACAAAGAGCCATTTCCCAATAATAGAGCTAGCGCCTCATCATTCTCACCCCAGATAAAGTAATAGTCATGGATAAGAGTTTGATCAAAGAGAGGGCGTTGCTCGGCGGGGAGAATAAGAACGGGAGCAATCTCAATAATAGATCCAGCCGAGACCGGGCTCGATGAAAAAACACCACGGCCACCCAGGTCGCTATCGGCAATATATAGAGAAGGAATTTGCTGCATGAGGGCGCTAATTTATGACTAATTGTCTATTGATTCTTCTTGGGTTTTCAGGGTGCCTAGCCGACCTCTTCGACTTTCCCGGATTCGATGGCGCGGAAAACAGCCTCTATGATGCGGAGATCTTTCAGTCCCTCCGTCCCTGCTGCCAAGGTGGCTTTATCTTCCTTGATGGCTAGCGCAAAATCATCCATTTGTGCAATTTGCTGGAAGGGAGGCGTGGCAAAATGAAGTGGCCCATCGCTAGTTTGACCCGCCGCACCAACGGCATTGAAAGCTGGCCGCAATTCAAACCAGCCCTTTTCGGCAGAGGCATACATGCGATCTACATAGGTGGAGTAAGAGGTGCTGTGATTGGAAGTGGCGCCGGAAGGAAATTGCATTTGCCAAGTGACCGATTCGTAAATCCCTTTGAAGACTTCGGGATGAACATTATATCCTTGAGCGGTAACATGCGTGGGCATTTCGCCCAATACCATTCTCGCCCCCTGCATGGCATAAAGACCGAGGTCCACCAAGGCTCCACCGCCCCCTTTTTCTTTATTCAATCGCCAAGATTCGGGATTAGCCATCGAGAATCCTAGGCTAGACTCAATTAAATTGACCTTCCCATATACTTTTTCCCGCCCCAATCGATGCGCTTCCAAATGAAAAGGCTCATAATACAGTCGATAGCCCACTTGAAATTTCACGCCCGCTGCCTGACAAGCATCCACCATACTTTGGCCTTCAGCAACCGACATGGCCATGGGTTTCTCACAGATGACATGTTTACCGGCTTTTGCCGCTCGGATGGTGTATTCGGCATGGAGGAAATTGGGTAATACGATATAGATGATATCGACGTCTGGATTATCTTTCAGTTGGTCAAAGGTCTCGTAGGTATAGCAATGAGAGGCGGGAATATTGTACTGTTTTTGCCAAGTCTCTGCTTTGGAAGGAGTGCCGGTGACGATAGCGACGAGTTCGCAGTGTTCGGTATGTTGTAGTGCAGGGCCTAGTTGGCGAGTACTATAGATGCCTAGTCCTACTAGTGCTACACCCAGCTTCTTCCCTTCTGCTTGTTGGCAGCTAATAGTGCTGGGTAGCAAGAGGCTAGCGCCTGCCGCAGCGCTGATTTTTATGGCTTCACGTCGGTTTATGTTCATCATTGGGTTTAATATAAGGTCTGTAAAGAGGAGCCGCAGGGAAGAAACTGCTAAGTATTCAAAAACAATCACTTATCCCTATACTCCCCATTTCAGCATAAAGCCTATTCAGCACTTTTCTTATTTCGCCACAATACAATAGGTCCCTGCTACTTTATCATGGGCTCCTTGTCTGCGAGGATCAAAAAGAAGACTTCCTATCAAGAATAGAAAAACGAAACTGTAGAAGGTATTGATCGAGGTCAAAGGAGCTTCTTGGGCTAAGTAGCCGATTTGCATGAAATCATTGACCTCCGCAAACCCAGGAGAAGAAAACACATAAAGATTGGATGCGGTAGAGAAAAAGAAATTAATGGCCCAAGGGAAATAGCGTTTGAAGGCTTGTTCCATCGTGAGGTCATTAAGGTCGTAGTCTACGAGTTTTATCCCTAGCGCTGTCTTGCCAAATGTGGCGCTTCTTTTCCACTCAAAATAGGGTTTGTATAAGGCTGCCATCGTCGTAAGCAGGAGCATAATACCCAGTGATTTGATGTGTAGAGTATTGTATAAGTTGATAACTAGAAGCGGGAATAGGATCATGAAATCTACTAAAGATGCCCCTAAACGCATCCAAAAAGTAGCCAATTCCGCCTGCTCTATAGTGGCCTCTTTTTCAAAGGAAAAGTCATTGTCAAGTATAGATTCGTCCATGATCCTGGCTTTAAGCGATGATGATTGTTGTGAAGGTTTCAAAGCTACTATTTTAAGCCTAATTGGCCAATAATTTTTGATGGTCTGTATAGTTTTTAGTCGTAGGACAGCATTTGAAGCGTGTATTTTGAAGAACAGATATTATTAGGATTATATCCTGGGCTAAAAAATAATAGTTACAAGTGTTTGGTATTCAGTTGTTTATGTTTGGTTATTTCTTGTTTTTCACAGAATGCTATGAGTATATAAACTAAAAAAAGATGCTCTATATTTGTAGAGTATAATCTGTCTCTTATACACATCTCCGAG
>CAJXUM010001321.1 GCA_913060855.1 uncultured Lewinella sp.
CGAGATCAGCCTCGGTCTCGTGGGCTCGGAGATGTGTATAAGAGACAGTGCTAATTCCTGTTTGCAATCTATTGACCTTGTAGGTAAGGTCCTGGTAACCGGTATAAGAAATAAGTAAGTTAAAAGGTGGATTCGGGCAGCTTTCGAGTAAGAAATTCCCGTCTAGATCAGTGACCGTTTTGCTGGAATGATTCTCAATTTGGAGCGTAGCCCCTATTAAGGGTTCTTTGTTTTCAGCATCCAACAGTTGGCCCGACAAGGATTGGGCATGTAGGACTGAATGTGTGCACAATAGGCAAGATATAGAAAGGGCCAATAGCATCAACATTCTCATTCGTAGCATCTTTTCAGTTTTTTCTCAATTTTCTAGCAGTTTTTTATTGGAATCAAATTGGGTAAACACCTAACAAAGTACAATAAAAAACCCTGTAACAAGGCAGTAAAAGTATATTATATGGAAAGAGTAAATCTAAAGAAAAGAAGTTGGGAAGCGTATCAAAAAGGCAGTTTTGGGATAAAAAGGGGCTATTTGTGGTTAAATCGGAAGTTCTAGTGGCAAAACTTTAGGGGTCCATGTGTTTTAGAAAATTGGACTTATAGGTTTCGGAGACTTTAATCGGCCATTCTGGAAGGTGATCGATTTGGAGTTGAAGTTCTGCACTTTTACGATTGACAGAGGTGACGTTTTTTAGATTCACAATATAGGAACGGTGGACCCGAATGAATACTGCAGTCGGTAATTGGGATTGAAAATTTTTTAAGCTGGTCCGAATCAGTTTTTTACCCACTTTATCTCCTTCCCAATAAAACACCGCTATGTAATTATTCTCCGATTTACAGAGTAATACTCGATTGGCAGCAGTGGAAAGCATCACCTTACCGTTCTCATCCTTAAGCTGGAGCAATTCGAGGCTAGCAACGGGTGCCGGAATCGATTTTTTGATTTGTTGAGACATCTTCACCACCGAAATGAGTAGACAAGCAATACTATATGGAATAATGGCCATCATGGCGGTTATTCTTAAGATGGCAAAGAATTCGCTCAATAGCGGCTGGTCCAGCGCCCGAAAAACCAAGAGAAAAACGAGTGTCAACAAAATGATCTCAAAGCCGAGCCACAATAAAAACTGCCAGATACGGAAGCTATCTAGGTGCAACAGTGGACGTAGGACAAACTGTGTTAGTCCAATGGTAGCTGCGCCCCAAATACCTAAGCTCTTAAATGAAAGTGCTTTGGCGACTACCGTTTCCTGACTGATATTAGAGATATTAAGCGGATCGTACAATAAGATAAATAGCGTAGAAAAGACGGCACAAAACAATACTAGAAACCACTTGCTCTTGGAGTCATCCAATAAGTCAAAGGGTAGTAACAGATAGGTTTTAATCGTTTTCAGATATACGTCCAATGGTCTTTAGTTTCTATAACCGTTCCATAAAAGTATGGAAGAACACGAAAAATATGCAAATGACTTGAGCTAAACTAGGGTTTCAAATATTTTTATGCCCTAAACTTCCTGATTGGGTTCACATTTTGGGGGCAATTTCAGGCTAAGTTCAGTCATCCTATCTAATGACTTAAGACGTAGGAAAGACTTGTCCTGGTGCCTTCAAGCTGATACTTAGAGCATATTGATCAGTGAGAATAGCACATTTTCTTAAGCCATTTTATGACCCAACAGCAGGAAATTTACAGCAAAGCACTATCTTGCTAGGAACAAGCAAATCCATACCATAATGCGTTATACTTATCTCGTTTTTGTTGCCCTATTATTGATTTCTTTAGGTTGCCAACCGACCAGCGAAGCACCGACGACTCCAGTCACGGTAAAGAAGGAATACACGGACTTAGTCGACTTATTTAAGGAATGGCGGACTTTCGAGCGTCCGCCTGTGCGGGAAGGCGCCCCTGATTATACGGCGGAGACTTTTCAGCAACGTTGGCCCAATTTTCAGCAATTACAAGCCCAGCTTCTTGCTTTCGATACTAGTGGCTGGTCGGTTGCTCAACAAGCTGATTGGCATATTATACGGGCCGAAATGAATGGCTACGATTTTAACCACCGCGTACTGCAGCCTTGGACAAGGGACCCTACTTACTACAAATCCCTTTGGGAATCGCGTAGCGATGTTCCTGCCCATGAAGGCCCAACGCACCATATGACGACCGAGATTTGGACCTACTCCTTTCCCCTAAGTCCCGCTGAAAAGGATAGACTACTGAAGGATCTCCAGGTCATTCCATCGCTAAATAGTCAAGCAAAAATCAATTTAACAGGTAATGCCAAGGATCTTTGGGTAGCTGGCATCCGCGATATTCGCGGACAAAGTGCCGGTTTAAAGCGAATACTGGATAAAGAGGGCGTCAAGGAGGCGGCTGACTTGGTGGCGGCTATTCAAGCGGCGATCAGTTCCACCGATGAGTTCGTGGCTTGGTTGGAAACGGAAGCCTCGTCCAAGAACGGTCCCTCTGGTATAGGGAAGGAAAACTACACTTGGTATTTGCAAAATGTCCACTTGGTGCCCTTGACTTGGGAAGATGAGGTGATGATCTTAAAACGGGAGTTGGCTAGAGCCTGGTCTTCACTGAAGTTGGAAGAACATCGCAACCGTAATTTGCCTGTCTCTTATACACATCTCCGAGCCCACGAGACCGAGGCTGATCTCGT
>CAJXUM010001322.1 GCA_913060855.1 uncultured Lewinella sp.
CGTCGGCAGCGTCAGATGTGTATAAGAGACAGCCTACTTCCTTGGCCCGATGCATCGATCGCGCAGTGGAAAGATTCATAAAATTGATACTGGCTATAATCAAGACGAACAGTCCCAACATCACGAAAAGGGAAACGTAGGACTTATCATATTTCTGATAATTGTGATAATCATGTGTGATATCCGCAGACCCCAGGTGCACCTCGTCTAATGGCTGCACAAAGAGTTCTAGATAATCCAAGACTTCTTCGTCCATATGTCGGACCAGATAATCCGGGAATTTTTTCTCCAACGCTTCTACATTAGTCTCCGGCTGTAATACAAGATAAGTGGTTAGAAAATTACTTCCCCAACGGCGCATCCATACATTAGAGGTATCGCTGGTCATGGAGCTGATTGATACCAGGGCGTCAAATTGAAGGTGTGAATTATCGGGCACATCAGCCATCACGCCGGTAATTTTCAGTGCATTTTGTCCTTCATCACTTAATACCTTCCCAATCGGATTCGCATCACCAAAAAAATTGCGCGCCACCTTTTCTGTCACCACCATGCTAAAAGGCTCAACCAGTGCCCGCTTTGGGTCTCCTTTTTTCAACTCAAAATTGAAAATTTGGAAGAAAGTAGAGTCTACGGCTACTGTTTTATCGATAAAGAGCTCCTGCTCTCCCGCGCGATGCAATTCTCGGCCTTGGTCGTAGAATCGGGTGAAGTTGACAATTTCTGGAAATTCCTCTTGCAAGGTCTCCCCCATCATCGGCATAGACAGGGCGACTTTTTGGGAGCTATTTTCACCAAATTGCTGCACTTCATTGAGGCGATACACCTGATCGGCCCGCTCATGCCATTGGTCAAAACTTTCTTCATGTTGCACAAAAAGGAAAACCAACAGGCAAATGGCCATACCAACCGCCAATCCAAGTATATTGATAAAGGCGTAAGTCTTACTTTTCCAAAGATTACGAAGGGCAACTTTCAGGTAATTCCGAAGCATGGCTCAAGGTTTTAGGATGATGCAGATGTCTTAATAGACTACGATAATACAAGAAAGTTGCTTATTTGAGCTATTGAGTCGTTTAGGAATGATTCGAGAATGGTAAAGGTGAGCTCGTGGCCATTACCAGGGCTGGAATTTTTTCAACACAGAGACACGGAGACACAGAGGGTTATTTGAAATTCATTTTACTCTTCTGCCCAATAATCCATCACCAAAACATCACCTATTATTGGGCCTATTTTATTTACCAAGGCTATATGTGCTTCATGAAATAAATAAACTTCTCTTCCGTGATCGTCCTTAAAGGTTAGGGTAAAGCAATGAGTCAAACCTTTGCTGGCACCTTCTTTACTATCATTCACGCCCCATTCAATATGCTCAATTTCAGGGATTTCATTTTTAAGATCTAAGAAGATTTGCACAGCTTCATTTACTTGAGCTTCGGTGGCTTCTTCCTTATATTTCAGGTTTACGATATGCCTTAGGACTTTGCCGCTTCTATCAACTTTGGGTAAAATCTTATAGGTGGCTACCTTTTTGAGATCGAACCTATTTGAGCCTGCAATAAGGAAATGGCTATCACCAATTTTATGTGACCTCAAACCGTAATAAATTGAAAATCCAGTTTCTAAATAATTGATAGGACTAAGGATTCCATCTACATCTAATTTACAAAGCTGAATACTCGCATCATCTCTTGTGCCTACGGCTAAAACGGCTTCATTGTCATTTACAGATACAATTTCAATTCTTGTTTGCCCTTGTAGCTTTGTGTTTTCATCATCCTTTAAAACGAAGTGTGGCACTAGCGCCCCTTTCTTGTCTACTTTAAAAACGCTTACACCATCACCATGGTAAAAGAAATCTGGATTTTTAATGAATCCACCTCTCTTGTAATATTTATGATGTCTGTGGCCAACTATGATATAGTAATTATCTCCTAATTTTACGCCAGTTACAGGGTAGGCACCTGTTAAATATCTATCGGTAGTGTTATCACCAATATTGTTGATATTTTTAAAAGTACCGTTGTCGTGTACTTTAAAGCTACTTACACCATTGTCCTGAAAGCCACCCGTGTATAAATAGGTATTGCCTTTCATCTTATGGGTGAACATACCGATAATACCATCCGTAAAGATCTTTTCATCGTCTTTCATGGACTGCACATGGGTCAGTTTTCCGTCATCCTCAATTTTGAAACTGCTTAAGCCTGGCGTTTCCTCTAGACCTCCAATAAAAAGATAAGATGCTTGTTCCATATGAATGACCTGCAAAGTAATTGCAGTGCCAAGGTGAGTTTCATCGGTATCCATTGTCAAAGAAACACGTTCAAGAGATCCATTGTCTAAAATCTTAAAAGTCTCAATGGCATTTCCGTGCTTGTTTGCTACAAATAGAAAATCGGTGCCGTTGATTTGGTCGGCCACCATTCCTCTTGCTGGCCCTTCTACCTTGTAAAGCGCTTGGGTACTTACAGGGGTTAGCTTACCAGCTTTGTCTAAGCTGAAAACATCAATACCTTTGAAGCCTCCCACATAAACATAGTGAGAGCCCCCTTTTTCATAACTCGTAACCGTAACGGTATTATTAGCACTGATGCCCTTAAAGTCCTGCATATAGGCTGTCTCTTATACACATCTGACGCTGCCGACGAAGAGGATAGTGTAG
>CAJXUM010001323.1 GCA_913060855.1 uncultured Lewinella sp.
GAGATCAGCCTCGGTCTCGTGGGCTCGGAGATGTGTATAAGAGACAGGGTGTATATTCTGCATTATTTTGAAGACATGCAATTCGGTTGGCTTGGTTTTCTGGTCATGCTTATCCCTGTCTTGTTAATTTTTGAAGTGGATCGGCAGATAAGCCGTTATTTTCAAAGGCGAACGCCTCAATTTACTGGCTATATCCGGCCCATTTTGCTTCCTTTTTTAGTCAGTTTAGGGAGCTGCATGATAATGATATTCGCCCTGTATATTCCAGGGAAACTATGGGAAATTCGTAATGGAGCCCAGGATACCATTGGCGGGTTTCATATTATATCGATGTGCACCCAGGTCTTTTTCATGGTGGTGATCGCTAATGCCTTCCATCAGGTTCGTTTTTTGATACGCAAATGGCAGGAAGAAGCTATTCGAGCTTCCAAGTTGGAAAAAGAAAATGTACAGGCGAAATTGGCGACTTTACAAAATCAGATCTCGCCGCATTTCTTGTTCAATAACTTCAATACATTGTATGGCCTCATCGATCACCAGCCTAAGCAAGCGAAAACTTATTTGATGAAATTATCATCCTTGTACCGCAGGGTTTTAGCTGGGAAAAACGAAGAAATAGTAAGACTACAGGAGGAGCTACAAACATTAACGGATTATCTGTTTTTATTGGAAGTACGTTTTGGCACGGACATTATTACTGAAATAGAAATGCAGGCAGATGACGGGGGGTATTATCTTCCTCCCATGAGTCTACAAATGCTGGTAGAAAATGCCATTAAACACAATAACTTCAATGAAGATCGCCCTTTGAAAATAGGTATCAAGCAGGAGGGTGATATGATGATCGTAAGCAATAATAGAGATACCCCCAAAGTACCGATACCTTCCAATGGAATTGGCTTACAAAACATACGGAATCGATATCATTTGCTATCGCATAAAAGCATCCAGATAGAAGCTACCAAAACGATGTTTCAGGTGAAGATTCCGCTATTACAAATTATAGAATAGATGAAAATTGCCATTATAGAAGATGAACTTGTAGCCGCACAAAATATCCAGGCCGCACTAGCTGAGTACGATCCCAGTATTGAAGTATTGGCCGTATTAAGAAGTGTGACCAAAGCCGTGGAATGGCTATCGGTGAATCGATCACAACTCGATGTGCTATTGATGGATATTAAATTAACTGACGGAACAAGTTTTGAAATCTTCGAAAAAGTAGAGATTAAGCAATCGATTATTTTCACGACAGCTTATGATGAATATGCTATTCGAGCCTTTAAGGTAAATAGCATCGACTATTTGCTCAAACCGGTATCGACGGAGCAGCTCGCCCTGGCTTTTGATAAATGGAAGTTATACCATCAACCACCCCCGGTGATCGACTACCAATTACTAGCCCAGCAAATGCAGTTAAATAGCCCGGCTTATAGAAGTCGCTTTTTGGTTAAGCAAGGCAATGCGCTTCGAGCCATTGCGGTGCAGGACATTGCGTATTTTTTTGCAGAAGGAAACCTGGTCTTATTACGCACCCTTCAAAATAAGAGCTATCCCATGAGTCAATCACTCGATGTCTTGGAAGAGCAACTAGATCCCCAATTCTTTTTTCGACTAAGCCGCAGCGTGATTGCACATATCCAAGCGATTGATAGTATTCAAACCTACTTCAAAGGACGGCTGAAGTTGAAGCTTCTCCCTCCACTTGCTGATGACCTGGTAGTGAGTAGTCGCAGAGCTCCTATCTTCAAAGAGTGGGCTAATAAATAGACTGTAAGTGCTTGGACACATTTAACTTACACTTTTTACGGCGGCCTCTAATCTTGGCTGTTGTTGCAAACAAAAGGGCTCCAGTGCTCAGAAAACATGGGTTTATGGAAGGCGGTTAATGATCTCCAAAACCCGCTTTACCGGCTGTTTCCAATCCAGCTTTTCAATGATTATGCCATTTGCATCTGCAATAGCAATCTCCGGAAATATGCCTTGCTCGACCGCTGGGTCGAAAAGGTCATCAAAATAATTCATCGACAAATGTGTGAAGGGGTGGTTCGCATATCCCTTGCTGGAATAGAGTCTTTGCCATTGTTCGAAGTCGCCATTGACGTCCACCAGGTATATATTCATATCAGGGTGGCTCACCAGATTCCGCCTCAGTTTCTTGAGGTAACTGATGACAAAAGCAACCCGAGAAAGACGCCGGTCATGGAAGTACAACAAAGATGGCCGCCCATTGATGAAGGAGGTGTCGGACCGGTTGCCGTTATGAAATTGGAAAACTTCCGACAGGATCGGGCCGCCAATTATCGAAAAGGACTTCATTGAATAGACTTTGGGAGGGCTTTCTCGAAGCTTTTTTAACTTCTGCTTCAACAATGGAGGAGCTTTCGATGCCATAAACGACCGGTATTCCTTGGCCATATAATCGGGGTCAACCAACCAATTTAAGGTGCGCTCAAATACGAGATACTGCATGTAGTAAAGCGGCGGGCCGAAATAAAAACGGCTCAGAAACGAATATTGGGGCTCGCCGCCCGTCCGCAGTTCCCAACCCATTGGTTTTTCCAACTTATAGATGATGAAGGATTCTAAAAACCGCTGATAACTGTCCTGTAAAATGGCTGTCTCTTATACACATCTCCGAGCCCACGAGACCGAGGCTGATCTCG
>CAJXUM010001324.1 GCA_913060855.1 uncultured Lewinella sp.
CTATCCTCTTCGTCGGCAGCGTCAGATGTGTATAAGAGACAGATTATAACCAACAATTACCTAGAACAAGACCTTTGATGATTAGTGGGAAGGTTCTATGGGAACCCATATCGACTATGTGGTTTACGGGAGATAAAACAAGTACGGGGGCTAGATTAGCAGTGCTCAGAAGAACATTTATGTATCATACAAACTCAAGAGTTTACCCCTTACAAACGGAGAGCAATATAAAAGAAGAGAGTGGTTTTTTCTTTTTTGAAGTAGAGAAGAGTAGCCTCAGTAGAAAATCTTTGATAGCCAAGGTCCCCAACAATAATCGATTTGAAGAAATAGAATTGATCTACTACACCAATTTTGATCCAAACCAAAATATTACAGGGATATTTGAGGTAAAGCATATTTTACATAGCAAGCCACGGACCTACAAAGAAACACTCCCAGTATATCGGCAATTATCTGATGAAGAATTTAAGGACCTGCGGAGGATGGGCTTTTTCCGATTTATGGATTTTACTCCTATGGAAAAGGAGACGAAACTGGATTCAGGTTTGAAACCTGCTAAGAAAAAGAAAGGGAAGCCTTAATCTATTTCAATTATATGACATTTCATCATTAGCAGTGAATTAGAAAAGGCTTTGGATCTCACTCAAAAAACCGGCTTGTTTACAAGAACAAAAAATCGCCATCAAATGAAAAAGACAACGCAAAATCGGAGAACCTTTCTTAAAAAAGCCGCTAGCTTAGGAGGCGCCGTAGTAGCTTCATCCGTCCTTCCCTTTCACATTTTATCCGCTAAACCTAGACTCAAAGAAACGATTATTGGGCATGGTGAATTCCGATACAAAGTCGAAATGCAATGGAGCAATTTGGATGCTAAAAAACACCCAGTCAAGAATTGTCACGAGATGGTGATGGACCAGAAAGGTCGATTACTGATGCTGACGGACCATCCGCAAAATAACCTGCTTATCTATGACAAATCCGGTCGATTGCTTGACAGTTGGACCCTGAAATTTCCCGGTGCACATGGACTTACCATACATGATGAAGGAGGCGAAGAATACCTTTATATCACCGACCCGGGACAAGGCAAGGTCGTAAAATGCACCTTAGACGGACGAATTATCATGGAGGTAGATCATCCCTCTAAAGTAGGTGCTTACAACGAAACGGCGCGCTACAGCCCTACAGAAACAGCTATTGGCCCTAATGGAGATATTTATATCGCAGATGGTTATGGCTCCCAGTTCATTTTACAATACGATGCTAAAGGAACGTTCATCCGCAAATTTGGAGGAGATAGCTTCTTACAAGAAAACAAATTCAAACAAGCGCATGGTGTAGCCTTAGATACTCGCGATCCCAGCAACCCGACTTTGCTTTGTTCGGCTAGGATCAAAAACTCATTCAAACGCTTTACACTAGATGGCCAATATATAGAGACTTATTACATGCCGGGCGCTTATATCAGCCGGCCAGTCATCGATGGTGAAAATGTCTATTCCGGCGTTTGTTTCGGCATGGCAAAAGACAATTATCAAGTATTGCAGAACAAAGGATTTGTGACTATCTTGGACAAGGACAATCGTGTCGTTTCAAACCCTGGCGGCACCAAACCTAAATACAAAAACGGTAAAATGAAATTGGTCCTACAGGATGAACCCATTTTCAAACACTGCCATGATGTCTGCGTAGATAATGACAAAAACTTGTATGTGTGTCAATGGAATGCAGGCGGTGTTTATCCGTATAAGTTGCATCGGGTGTAGGTTCTTTTTAAGTATATTTAGTATTGTGAGTAGATGAATAGAATTCTTGCTATTATTCTCTTTCTTTTTCCTGATTATGGGCTTTCCCAAAACATCTATTTTGAGCCTGATACCTTGCATAGTAAGGAGATCGTTTTTCAGGACTATATTATACTAGAGGCGACTGACACCATTTCCCTTTTTGAAAGCCTAGGTCGTCCTTTGAAGGTCAGTACCTACCAGGAGGAAGATGGAGATATTGAATTCGCTGAATTCCATTATTACTATGATTATGATGGCTATGATATCCGTCTGTTTGTCGCAGATAGCCTATTATATTTTGGCAATTTAACTATCACTACTTCTTTGAAACCACTTATTCTGAGCGGAGAAGAAATAAAGATAGGGGATCCAATTCAAAAGCTGGCGTCGATGTTTCCAATAAGCTATGAGCTTTTTCAAACGCGGAATAAGTACTTAAAGCCTCCTTTTATTTTCTTAGTATACTTTATAAATGATGACTTGCAATACGGATATTATGGTAGTATCATGTTTGAAATAGAAGAAGATACGATCAAACGAATGGTGGTTACTAGTATGATTGAATAGAAAAGTGAAATTATAGGTTTGACACTGCCAAAATCCTATTGGGTTCAAATTGGGCGGTGAAATAATCAGGGACAAGACTTCAGAAGTTTCCCAAAATGTGGCGGAGAAAATTGCTGAAGTCTAAGCTAAGACAGTTTATGATAGATAAAGAAACCTTTTGACTTAAAAGCATTTTAGTATGAATTTCGAAATAAAAATATTTGGTAGGAATAACTCAAAAACACTATCAGAAAATGAATCTAACTCAGGTGCATTACTGTCTCTTATACACATCTGACGCTGCCGACGAAGAGGATAGTGTAGATC
>CAJXUM010001325.1 GCA_913060855.1 uncultured Lewinella sp.
GATCAGCCTCGGTCTCGTGGGCTCGGAGATGTGTATAAGAGACAGGTGCTACAGGAAGCTTTGGCAGACATTTTTGGTCTGCTAATTTGTACTACCAGTTCGATAGTTAATGAACTGAAACTGGACAAAGAAAAATTGGCCCGAGTATATTTGTTGGAGATGCTCCGCTACCTGAGAAGAGGGCCGTACGATTTCCCTGATGCGGGCGCGGCCTACGTCCAGCTCAAATTCTTTATCGAATCGGGCTGCTTGGAGTTAAACAGCAAGGGTGAGATTCATGCTGACCTTGCAGGCTTCTATCCTGCGGTTTTGAGGTTGGCAGGGCATCTATCTGAAAATATTCTTCAGGGCAACATTGAAAGCGCTGAACTTTTCATACGAAGCTATTGCCCACATCACGACGTTGAAAACTGTACCAATATCATGGCGAAGATCGGCGTGATAACTGACACCCTTGAGTATGAACAAAGAATAAGGGAGGTATAAATGGAATTTTTTAATGGCTTCCTATTGAGTCTTTCCTTATGCCTTGATATTGGCATAGCGAATGTTGCAATGATTACTTTAGCGATGCAGCGGGGATATTTCCAAGGCTTCTCTCTCGGTGTTGGTACGTGTATCGGCGATTTAATTTATGCCGTTTTGGCTCTTTTCGGTATGGCTGCCTTGTTGCAGTATGAATCTGTTCGATGGACTCTTTGGATTGGAGGCTCAGCAATTCTTTTGTACTTCACCTTTAAGATGCTTCGCTCTGCCGTCGTTGACAGTCATTCCGTCGAAATTGCGGACAACGGTGCATCGTCAAGTTATCTTCAAGATTTTTCGAAAGGTGTATTCTTGGCGATGTCCTCTCCCACTGCGATACTGTGGTTTGCTGCAGTGGGCGGAGTCATTATTTCACGGTCTGGCGATCAAGGTCTCCAAAGTGCCTCTCTTTTCCTAACCGGTTTCTTTGCGGCTGGTATATTCTGGGCTGGCGTACTCTGTTTTGTCGCTAGTCAAGGAGGAAAGGTACTGGGGGAAAGGCTGCTTAAATACTCATACTATGCTTCAGCTGCCATTTTTGCTTATTTTGCGGGGTACGTCATTATTACAGGTTATGCAGAGTTTCTAGGATAGTTTTATTTCTTGTGATCGAGAGTAAAGGTCAGGTGTCATAGCCATGACCTTTCTAAATGTATTAATAAAATGACTTTGGTCATAGAATCCTAGATCAGCCATCACATCGATTGGTCTAATTCCGTCTCTAATCATTCTTCGGGCCTCAATGAGCCTCAGTTGCATGTGATATTGCACTGGCGCGATTCCGACCTCTTGACGGAATACTCTCACAAAATGGTACTTGCTAAGTCCGACTGATGATGCAAGGGATGAAAGGTCGATCTTTCCATCAAGGCAATCTTTCATGTTGTTTATTGCCATGTTAACCGAGTGCCTTTTGCGCCCGGCAACAGGCTTATCTTCTTCTAATAGTGTGGCTAACAGCCAGAGAATTGACTCTTCCTTGTACTCAGTAGAGTTCCGTGCATTTAGATAGCACTCTTGTATAGCCCTGAAGATTTTTTCGTTTTTTAGGGCGCCCTGTTGCAATACTGGATAAGAGTCTCTGTGAGCAATATTATTTTCTATCGCGACCTTTTTAATTGTTTCCGGATTTATGTGTAGACTGATGAATTCGACACCGTCGCTACAGAATTGTGAGGATTGTATCGCCATTGGATTGTATACAGTGACATATCCTGCCGGGACAACATAATCCGTGTTGTCAACCCAAACGCTTTCTATTCCTTTAAGATTTGCAGAAATAATATACTCTTCATGTGTGTGTTTCGGATAGGAAGTGCTGATTGCACATACTCTTGAGCACTCAATATCTTCACCAACATAAAAATCCTCAATTCCGATACTCACCAGTAATTCTCCTAGATTTTTTCAAGCTCTTCAGTCCCTTGCGCATGTCCTTACATGCCATACCTAGAGTTGATAAAGCTTACCATGTCCCTGTTGGGAGGGGGTAGGTTGCGCTTTATTGAGCGGGCGGATGCCAAAATGGTGACCGAGGTCGACGGCATTTCCACTTTATAATTGGAACTAGGAGGGTCTAAAAAATGGGATCGCCCGTTGCCTTGACGGCATAGAACAGGCAATCGCTCTTCGCAATCACCGGGTTGGTGGTGATCATGAAGGCTTTGAGGGCCTGGGCAGGGTAGATTCGCCCATCCTTGATTTGCAGTACCTGTTCCATGTTCTCGGTCCGGTTGTGGCTGATCGCTGTGAGCACGTCCAGGCCTTTTTGCCCAACCCATCCGAGAGGCTCATCCGGCGACACAATCCCGAAATTGCGGTGTTCGATGTCGGGCGGGAACGTGAGGTCCGCGTGCCCACTGGGCGTTAACCGGTACTCGATAGTCGCATCGGGTGCCAACTCCACTCGAATCGGGTTGCGCAGTACAGCAACGTTCCATTCCGCTTTTTCCAGCGATAGCACGTCTGGCTGTGAGGCATACCGAACAAGCCCTTCGTACGCCAGTTGGTGCGCGTGATTATCCTGAGACCCGCCACACTCGATGGTCACGGTGGGGACCTCCTGCTCGGAATATTCCATCAGGGCACCCAGGCGAAGATCGGTCATGATCAGCCGGTCGGTAAAGAGCCTGT
>CAJXUM010001326.1 GCA_913060855.1 uncultured Lewinella sp.
TCTACACTATCCTCTTCGTCGGCAGCGTCAGATGTGTATAAGAGACAGCTTTTAGTTGTTGCGTCTCCTGACCAACAACCTGTTATGGCCACGATTGTTGTGGCGCCTTCAAACCAACAACACTCACTCCTATCCCCTAACAATTATAAGTCTTACCTTTACGCGATGATTCCACCAGATCAAATCAAGCAACGGGCGAAAGACGAGCGAAAGGCGAATAAGAAATTTTTTCGACAGCTATCGCAGCGCAAACCGAAACACCTAGATCAAACTGTTTCCGGCTTGCACGAAGAAGTATTCGAAGAAATGGATTGCCTAGTATGTGCCAATTGCTGTAAGACGACCAGCCCTATTTTTATAGATAAAGATATCGATCGAATAGCCCGTCATCTCGGTATGCGGCCCGCGCAGTTTGTGACCAACTACCTCCACTTAGATTCCGATGGTGATTATGTTCTCAATGAATCGCCCTGTGCTTTTCTGGGCGAAGATAATTACTGCTCTATTTATGAAGTACGACCTCGTGCTTGTCGGGAATACCCACATACCAATCGCAAAAACTTCCATCAAATCCTGGATTTGACATTGAAAAATACGGCGGTATGTCCAGCTGTTTTTGAAATTGTGAAGAGGTTGCGAGAAGTGAATTAGCTCCGAGACCAATGAGTCTTACAAACTAAGTTACAATTGGGAAAGCTTGTTTTTTGAAAAGGAAAAAGAAGATTACCTTAGACTACCACTAGCCCCTTATCATTAATTTCCTGCAAAGAAGCCATATGCGTCTGATTAAGCCATTCAGCCTGTAGTGGCGCTTCCACTTTGACATAATTGTCGGTAAAGCCAGACATCATACCTGGTGTTTTACTTTTTTCAAATAAAACAGGACGAGTTTGACCGAGGTGCTGTTCGTAAAAATAGCGGCGCTTTTTCTCACTCAGGATGCTAAGCATTTGGTTGCGCCGACGGCGTTCCCCCATAGGCACCGGGTCCGGCATTTCGTAGGCCAGTGTATTGGGTCTTTCGGAATAGGTGAAGACGTGGAGATAGGAAATGTCCAATTCATTGAGGAAGCGATAGGTCTCAAGGAAATCTTCCTCCGATTCGCCTGGGAAACCAACAATGGCATCAACACCAATACAACAATGGGGCATCAGTGTCTTGATCTTATTTACCCGCTGTGCATACAACTCTCGTTTGTAGCGGCGGCGCATCATTTTGAGCTGCTTGTTATTGCCCGATTGTAAGGGCATATGGAAATGGTGAGCAAAACGTTTAGACTGGGCTACAAACTCGATGATCTCATCCGTACAAAGATTGGGTTCTATAGATGAAATCCGGAAACGTTCTATTCCCTCCACTTGATCCAATTCCTTAATAAGATCAATAAAAAGAGCTTCTTTTTTAGGTTTGGTTCCCTCTATGACCTCGGTTCCATTACCAAAATCACCAATATTCACACCCGTCAACACAATCTCCTTTACTCCCATTGCTGCAATCTTCTGGGCATTCGCTACTACGCTCGACACCGTATCGCTACGGCTTTTACCCCTAGCCAAAGGGATAGTACAAAAACTACACTTATAATCGCACCCATCCTGTACTTTCAGAAAAGAGCGAGTACGATCACCAAACGAAAAAGCATTGATAAAATCTTTGGCTTCTGTTACTTCCCCCGCCTGTACCATCCCCTTATCTGTCGACTTGGAGAGGTCATCGATATAATCTAAAATGCGAAATTTCTCTGCTGCTCCCAGTACGAGGTCAACGCCTTCAATATTAGAAATTTCCTGGGGCTTCAATTGGGCATAACAACCGATGACTGTCACAAAAGCCTGCGGATTTTTCCGAAGGGCACGACGCACAATTTGCCGACATTTGCGATCGGCAAATTCAGTTACAGAGCAGGTATTAATCACGTAAATATCTGCTCCCTCTTCAAATTTCTGTTCACTATACCCAGCATCCTCAAACAGGCGGCCAATAGCCGATGTTTCAGAGTAATTGAGCTTACAGCCCAGGGTATAAAATGCAACTGACTTCGGGGTAGCCATTAATTTAATTTGATTTAGCCTACAAAGATACAAGAAAAAAACTCACGTAACCGGTAGCTACGTGAGTTTTTCCTCTTCGCTGATAGTCAGAAATCCAGCGCTATATTTCGATATGGTTACCTATTCAGAAACCTTACCTCTAATATTCCAGTTGACGCTTTCTCCTGGAATCCAGGTACTAAATGGGTCCCACTTGTTATCAGCCAGGTGAAATAGCCAATCTCCGTTCGCGACCTTAGGACCTGCATCACAGCCGATGGACTGATTTCGTGTGGCATGTGTAAGCCCAATACTGAGCCAAATATCATCCCCTGTAATATCGATGGGCGAAGAAAGGACATGTTCATTCCATTCTTGCACCTGGATACCCGCGGTGACATTGGCACGGTAAAGTTCTGTTCCAGGGTTGGAATCGTCTCCCTCCGCATATATAATGACCTCTACCTTTTCTGGGAGAAGGCCCATAAAAAAAGAAATGCTTGTGAGTTGTTTTCCAACGTAGGCATTGGTTTCATTAGAAGTAAAACGTGCAGCCGCTTCATGATAGCCCACTTCTAGTACCTGTCTCTTATACACATCTCCGAGCCCACGAGACCGAGGCTGATCT
>CAJXUM010001327.1 GCA_913060855.1 uncultured Lewinella sp.
CGTGGGCTCGGAGATGTGTATAAGAGACAGACAATACTTCTATTGAAAATTTCTCATCATTAAAACTAGACGAAGGTGCGCTTTGGGTGGATAATGCCACTTCTTCCCTTTTTATTAACGATGAGAATCTTTCGACCGTCTTGGAAGCACCCGGTATCGGAATCCAGGCCCTAGTACAACTAGAACAGGGTCAGCTGAACATTAATGCTCCTAATGCGAACTTCCGACAGATTCAGGTGAATCAAGGTACCTTGGAATTGAGGACTCATTTAGCTATTGATCTGTTGGCGATGGAAGAGGCTACAGCATTACAAATAGAGAGTGGCTCGGTAATTGAGGTAGATAATATCGATTTACAAGCTGCAACGGGTCAAATGATTCGAATGGTAGGTACTAGTGAAGGACCAAATGGCGTTTTAGCCGTAACGCCTCATCAAAAGTTTTGTTTTGATTATCTAGATATCTTAGATCTAGATTTAGGAGGAGATGCATCGGTGAGCATCGGTGAGAATAGTCAAATTGAATCTTCCCTGAATTGGTTTGTCGGGGCTTGCGACGCCTTGCTGTTTGCCAATTTTGAGGTGCAGTATGCTTGTACTTATGGCATTACTTTCTTTGAAGATTTGAGTGAAGGGAATGTGCAAGCACAAAAGTGGTTTGTAGATGGTTCGGAAATAGCCACTGGTGCAATGGCCGAATATTTCTTCGCTGCTCCAGGTACTTATGAAGTCAGCCTAGAAATCACGGATGGACTCGATAATTTCACGGGTTTCACCCAAATGATTGAAGTAGTAGAGTCTGATATAGAAGTCAATACAATTATTCAGAACTCAACGCAACTCGTTAGCCTGAAATTGGGCGATAGCTACCAATGGTATAAGAATTATGCGCCAATTCCAGGAGAAACAAATCGCGTCTATTTATACGAAAATGACCCTGCTGTTTATTTTGTTTTGACCTTTGTAGAGGGTTGTAATCGGATTTCTGAAGTCTTAGACTTAGGGACAACAGCCGTGGAAAACCTAGATGAGAATCCGAATCCAGCTATCAAGATCTTCCCTAACCCGGTCGAGGATATGATTTATATCCAGAGTGATCAACTATTTGATAGTAACATCAACCTTAGTATCAGTAATGCGCTGGGGCAGGTTGTATTGCAACGAACGGAAGGCTCTGGTAAATCGATGCGTGTAGATGTTTCTACGATCACCCCCGGTCTATATATTTTAAGTCTCAGCGTAGGCGATCAAGTATTCACTAAAAAAATCATTAAGAATGAATAAGCAAACCACCAAAAGCAAACCAAATCTTCTTTTTTTATTAGCTATTTGTATGCTATTTGCGGTACAACTGACCTTCGCACAAGGTGACCCGATGTACAATAGCAATAATGAGGTATTGACTGAACAACGTTATAGCAAAGTTCAAGGGTCTCCTTACCTTTTCAAAGATTGGAACAAGGGAAACTTGTATGATATAAAGGATCAAGTATTGCCTCATGCCAGTATTAATTTCAACGGAGAAAGTGGCTTATTAGAGATCAAGGAAGATGAAAAACTTATTCAGTTAAATCAAAATCTGTATAATCGGGTAGAGATAATGGTAGATGGCGAAAAGAATGTCTTTGTGAATCGAGTCACTCCGGTTGATTTGACTTACTATCGAGCGGTCTATCAAAGTGATCTAATGCAGTTTTTAGAGAAATTTGAGTCTAAATTAAAGGAAGAAGATGTGGCCACTTATGGCGCCTCTAAATCTCGTTCTAAATTTGTCAACAAGAAAAAATACTTCATTTTCAAGGACGGCAAAATGAAAGAAGTGACTCGAAATAGTAAGAAACTAGTTGAGTTCTTGAAATCACCAAGACTCAAAGGTTATATCAAAAAAAACAAGCTGAATCTTAAGAAAGATGAGGATCTCGTAAAGGCCCTCGCCTATTATGAAAGCAGCGTATTGAAAGACAAATAAGATGAAAAGAGACAAATACCTGTATTGGGGCTTCACCGGCTTGATGTGTATCATTTTCACTTTTTCAGCCCTAATGTATTTGTTTAGCTATGAGGTGGCTGAGGGATATTTCGTGCGATTGGGCTTTCCCACTTGGATGGTCTATCCTTCAGCCATCGTGAAGCTATTAGGTGTGACTGCGGTACTTAGTCAAAAATCGGCGCTGCTCAAGGAATGGGCCTATGCTGGTTTTTTCTTTGATGCGGTAATGGCTTTCACGGCTCATACTATCGTTGGCGATGGGGAAGGCGGAATTGCCGCAATGGCTATTGTTGCCGTTGTTTTATCCCGTTTTTTTGAAAGTCGCGTGGCTCGTTAAATAGATGTTGGCGATAAGCCTCCACTTCTTTGATAATACTAGGGAAGCTTTTCCCGATATGGCGACGCTTCATCAGTACTGCCTAGAGACACTAGCCTCTCTAAGCAAGACTTCAGAAGTTTTCCCAGTCATCCCTTACGAAACTTCTGGAGTCTAAGCCTCCGCTTCTTTGACAATACTAGGGAAGCTCAGCCCGATATGACTGCGTTTCATCAGTAATGACTAGATGCACTAGCTTCTCCAAGCAAGACTTCAGAAGTTTTCCCAGTCATCCCTTACGAAACTTCTGAAGCTGTCTCTTATACACATCTGACGCTGCCGACGAAGAG
>CAJXUM010001328.1 GCA_913060855.1 uncultured Lewinella sp.
CGGTCTCGTGGGCTCGGAGATGTGTATAAGAGACAGATATGAGCCATGAAATACGAACCCCCATGAATGCCGTTATCGGTATGACGCACCTGCTTTATGAAACTAAACCCAACGAACTACAGAAAGAATACCTAGATTCATTGCGTTTTTCTGCTGATAGTTTAATGGCTATTATCAGCAACATATTGGACTTGTCCAAGATTGGCGCAGGTGAGGTCGAGTTTGAATCCAAACCCTTTGATTTAGTACAGCTTATTCACTCGCTGCAACGGACTTTCCAGTTCAAAGTGAGAGAAAAGCCAATTAGTACGGTCATCGATATTGACCCAGCTATCCAACATCTAGTTGTAGGGGACTCCACTCGCCTCAACCAAATCTTCACCAACTTATTGGGTAACGCTAGTAAATTTACGCAAAGAGGTACGATTGGGATCAAAGCGACCTTGCTTGAGAAAACAATGGATAATTACCTGATCGAGTTCCGAGTACATGATACGGGTATTGGGATAGCTAAAGAGAAACAAGAAACTATTTTCCAGAATTTCAAACAGGCAGACCTAAGCATTACCCGCAGTTTTGGTGGAACAGGCTTGGGACTTACTATAGTCAAAGAGTTAGTCGAGCTACAGCATGGAAGCATCAAACTAGAAAGTGAGTTAGGCAAAGGCTCCGTTTTCATCTTTAGCCTACCTTTCAAAAGCGCAGGCTTAGCGGCTTCCAATCCGATAACCGAACCCGAGGAAAACCAGACAGATATAGATACTGTACTCCATGACCTACAAGTTCTGCTGGTCGAAGATAATGTGATGAATCAAAAATTAGCCTCTCGCATTCTAAGTAAGTGGGGCGCACAGTATAAGATTGCTTCAGATGGGGAAATAGCGGTCCAAGCGTCCAAAGAACAGAAATACGACCTTATCCTGATGGATATCCATATGCCCAATATGGATGGCTGCGAAGCGACAACCTTAATTCGCGGTTCAGTCAGCAATCCCAACCAAGGCACTCCCATTATTGCCCTGACGGCCGCGGCCCTACTGGAGGAAAAAACGAGAGCCCTTGAAGCTGGAATGAATGACTTCATCACCAAACCCTTCTCCCCCCGAATTCTAAAAGAGCAAGTACTCAAAACCTTAGGCTTCAAACGAGCCCTGATTACCAAGAAAAAACCAACTGTTGCCCAAGCTATAGATGTGGATTTGAAATACCTCAATGAGTTCAGTGGTGGAGATATCTATTTCATTAGAGACATGCTGGAAACCTTTATCCGGGAAGCCCCAATCACTTTCGGACGTATTAAAACAGCCTTGGAAGAACAAGACCAAAAAGAGGTGTACAAAGGAATCCATAAGATAAAACCCAGTTTCATGATGCTGGGTATGCAAAACCAATATAAGGCCGCAGCCGAAGTAGAGAGTCAAGTGAGAAAGGAGGAATTCGATATGAGCGCTGTAAAAAATGCTATCATACAATTGGCCCATGATACGCAGCTGGCTATTCCTATTCTAGAGGACAAATTGCAACAGATCAATCAGGTCGCTGAAGGATAGAATAAGTGTTTTTTACAAGTTGAGTCCTTTTTGTTGATTATCTTTAGGAATCAGCGCATCTTCTGCTGATTTTTTTGACGAAAAACCACCATATGGACACCGGGCCACTTGCCATTAAAAGAGTAATCTTAGGCTTTCTAGCGAGCTGGTACAGCATCGTTTTCCTATCTAATACGTTCGATCTATTAAAAGAATTGGCTATACTTCCTGCTTCTTTTGCTTTTCATTCTGGCAACTTTGGATTAATTGAAAAAGTCACGTCGGTACACCAGTTCCCCCATAGCATCAATATCATATTACTATTGGGGGTCATACTCCTAGAAGGTTTCATTGCCTTCTTATTCTGGCGGGCCTTTTCGGGTATTAAGACCGACCTTCAGCAAGGGGCGCCCAAGGCTCAATCGGCTTATTTCTGGGGCATTAGCCTATGGTGTCTGTTTTTAGTCTTCGATGAATTCTTTCTCGTCTATCGCGTCTTTGATGGCGAATATCTCCATTTTTGCATTCTCATCTTCCACCTCTTGAGTTATCAATTCGTCATGAAACCCTAGACGGGGAATACGCTAATGGTCTATTCGTTTTACGGTGATGGTTTTCTCTTCACCTCCCTGTTTAAAAATAATAGTGGACGTGGCGGGTTCTTCCCAGCGGTATCCGTTCAAATATAAATCACAATGATCTACACGATCAGAGTTTCGAAGATCTAACTCATTAATTTGGAAAACCTCATCGCCTATTTTCAATCCCATCTGGGCCGCCTCACTGGAGGGCGAAATGGCCGTCACGCGATAGGCTCCCGATAAATACCTCGGAATAAAGCCGATCGAACTTACTTTTTCAGCTACTTCTTGCCGGGACTGATGCGCTTCGAAATAAAATTTCTTCTGCCCATAATCTATGGTCACAAGCCCATATTTCAATAAGCCGGTTCCGATCCTTGACCTAGATTTCTTACTTATATCTGAATAGAAATCGGTGATAAGGTGATTTCCGATCTGCATTTCGGGAATAGGTGTTCGATAACTTTTAGAAGGCGCAGGAATGACGCCAGAAGACCCCATCGACTGTCTCTTATACACATCTGACGCTGCCGACGAAGAGG
>CAJXUM010001329.1 GCA_913060855.1 uncultured Lewinella sp.
TCGTCGGGCAGCGTCAGATGTGTATAAGAGACAGGGTAATAAAGACAGATAATGAAAGTCTTTATTACCATTGCGATTTTCGTTGGGGCAAGTTGTACGCAGCTGCCCAATGCCGACGAGGATCAAGCTGATCCCTTGCAAGCTTTTACGGTACAAGAGGGTTTTGAAATCTCCATGGTGGCCATGGAGCCACTCATTAGCGACCCAGTTGATATGGAGGTAGATGAAAATGGGCGACTATTCGTCGTAGAGATGCCAGGCTATCCATTGGACTTAGGACGAACGGGGCGAGTGAAAGAGTTGATTGATACTGATGGCGACGGCTTGCCGGATGAAAGTATCGTCTTTGCCGAGGATTTGGTGCTTCCCACTGGAATTATGCGATGGAAGAAGGGATTTATCGTCACCGACACACCTGATGTGTTGTATTTAGAAGATACCAATGGCGATGGCAAAGCAGATAAACGCGAAGTGCTATTGACAGGTTTTGCCCTTTCCAATCCGCAGCACAATATGAACAACCCAGTATATGGATTGGATAATTGGATATACCTTGCCAATGAGGGCTATTTTACAACGATCGACTACAAAGACTTATTTGGAGATGAGGGGAGCCCAGTGGGCTTTGCTAATGCACCAAATGCACCTCAGCTTCCACCCAATGCGGGCGATCGAAATGTGCGCTTCAAACCGGATGAATTATTATTAGAAATGTGCTCCGCTAGTACCCAATTTGGACAGGCGTTTGATCCTTGGGGCCATCATTTTGAAACCTCTAATTTTCATCCCTTGTGGCATGAGGTGATCGCCGCTCGCTATTTAGCCAGAAATTCTAGTCTTTTAGCCGTCGATGCCGCCCAGTATATGCCCGACCAATCGGTCAATGAAATTTTCCCTACCTCGCAATCACCTGAACATCAACTTCTAACGGATGTAGGCGTAATTACTTCTGGTTGCGGGATCAATTGGTATACGGGAGGGCTTTTCCCATCCAGTTTCAATGAAGTACTCTTTTTATGTGAACCTGTTCACAACCTAGTGCAGGCTAATAAAATTAGTTCAGATGGACCTACTTATTCCGCTCATCGTTTACAAGAAGGGAAGGAATTCTTAAGCTCCACCGATACTTGGTTTCGCCCTGCTAACAGCTACATCGGCCCTGATGGGGCACTATATATCATTGATTATCACCGTCGAATTATTGAGCACCCGGAATGGATGTCGGATGAGGTCAATGAATCAGGACAATTGTATGAAGGATCTGATAAAGGGCGTATTTATCGGATTGTACCCAAATCAGCAGCGGGGATGAATTGGCTGCAGCAAATTGACCTAGGGAGTAAGACAGATATTGAGTTAGTGGAATATCTCAACCACCATAATAGTTGGTGGAGACAAACAGCTCAGAAATTATTGGTGAATAAGGAAACCCATGATGCAGGTCTCAGTACAGCAATAAAGGATTTAGTGAAAAATAGCGAAGGAAATGCAGGTCGCGTGCATGCCCTTTGGACCTTGGAAGACTTGGGAGAAACAGATAGTGAACTATTGAGCTTGGCGCTCAAAGACCCAATCGCTGGGGTGAGGGAAAATGCGATACAATTGATAGAATTGCACTGGGCGGAGTTTTCTGATTTACTTCCTGACTTATTAGCCTTACAAAACGATCCCGACCCACGGGTACGTTTTCAGCTCTTGTGCACTTTAGGTTTTGTGGAAGGAAAGGAGGCGCAATCGGCTAGGGAAGCACTTCTTCTAAAGGATTTGGCGAGTGATTGGACTCATTTGGCTGCCTTGTCAGCCAAACCAGGGCAAGAGATGGCCCTTTTCCAATGGGCACAGCAGCGATTTCAGTCGGAAGAAATCGAGGGAGGCTTACGTTTTGTAAAAAACCTGACCGCAATGATCGCTAGGAAAGGAGATGCAGGTGAAATTGCAAGGGTGATAAATAAGGCTGCAGCTCTCAGCAATAAATTCTCTACTGCAGCTCTCCAGGGCTTGGCCATGGGCGCCAATCGAGACAAAAGTGGTAAGCTATTGGCAGCGCAAAGTGGCTTACAACTATTAAGTTTGGGTTTAGGAACAGAACCTGCGAGTAGTAGTGCGGCATTAGGATTACTTCAAAAATGGGGTTTACCCAAAAATACCGCTAAAATGGCCGAGGCTACCCAATCCGCCTTGCGCAAGTTAAAAGAGGTGCAAATAGGTGCCGCTGAAAAAGCGCATGCTGTACAGCTTTTGAGTTTATTGGATGCCCAAGCACATCAGGCTATATTTAAGGAACAAATCGCACCTGATATTTCCCCCTTGGTACAATCTGCAGCCATCAACGGCTTGAAAAACATAGAAGGCACCGAACATACCCGCTTTATCTTAAACAAATGGGGAACGCTTACCCCCAAAGTACGAGCAGCCGCTGTCAGTGCTTTTCGGGATTATCCAGCACGCATGCATTTATTACTGGACGAAATAGAAGAAGGGCGTATTGCAGCACAAGGAATAGGACCCAAACAGGTGTTTGAGATTTTGAAGAACGATGATAAATCTGTGCGACGGCGGGCTACTCGCTTGTTTGAGGAGCAGAATGGAGACCGCGAACAGGTCTTGGCCCTGTCTCTTATACACATCTGACGCTGCCGACGAAGAGGATAG
>CAJXUM010001330.1 GCA_913060855.1 uncultured Lewinella sp.
CGTCAGATGTGTATAAGAGACAGACCTCTGGTCGCCAACCCACTTCCATTCCGTGACTAATGACTCGCCCTTGCACGCCTATTCGCAGTACCTCCTCGTCCGTACTGAAGACCGGTGAGCGCGTCAGGACATTAATCGTTCCCCCTAAAGCATCGCTCCCAAAGAGCACCGAGCCACCGCCCCTGACCACCTCCACCTGACCAATGCTTAGTGCATCAATCGTGTTGAAGTATTGGTTGGGGCCATATCTATAAGTGGAGTTGTTTAGCCGAATTCCATCTAACAATAGTAGTGTCTGATTACCGGTTAAGCCACGGATAAAGGGAGAACCGCCGCCATGGTTGGTCTTCTGTACCCAAACACCGCTTAGCCCCATGAGTGCTTCGGGCGTACTACGGGAATTTTGCTGTAGTATTCGACTGACAGGTAATACGGAAACTGCCTCCGCAATGGCAAAACTGCTGGTTTCCTGTCGATGTGCGGTGACTAGGACTTCAAGGTCAGTGGTGTCTACTAATAGCTTGGACTGTGCGGAAAGTAATCCTGTTCCTGCGATTAATAGTAGACATAAGAGGGTGATGTGGCGTATATCTTTCATCTATAAAATCTTTTTTTAAACCCTGGCTTAGACTTCAGAAGTTTTCCTAGTCTTAGCTGATAGAAACTTCTGAAGTCTTGCTCGGCGCTGTTGAATTTAAATGATCATTAAAAGGTGGCTTCTAGGAGGGGGCGAGTGCCTGAATTGGCCGTAATGGCTATCTTTCCATCTAGAGATAAAGCTAAGCCGTAGGGATGCGGAGCCACTCGTACTGTATTGCCATGCGGGGCAATGACGCGGCCATTCGGTATGATGGTTTCTCCAGCTATATTGATCAGACTGGGCCTCTTTCCGGCGGGCGCCGTGGCAATCCATTCACCTGATTGTACCTCTGTTTGTTCGGGCTGGCAAGCCCACAATAAGAGTAGGCTAAAAAGCAATAAGTTGACTTGTTTCATGGTCGGTTCTCGTCTTGATGACTATTTTTAGTCCGGAGACTTCGTTTGTTGTTATAAATTTAAGATACACCACAATTTGATAAAAAGGTATCTATAGGGGTAAAGATAATTGTCTAGGCGACAGAGGACTTTAAATAAGTATTAAGGATTTGTAAAACACAGCAGTTAATATGAAGAATTTTTTACTTTATTTGGGATGTTTACTAGGCATAGTGGCCTGCCAATCTCAAGAATCTATCCGGTTGCAAGTCGGGGATAATGCGACCCAAATCGATACGCTATATCTGTCAGAATCGATCACAGAAAGAAGTATCGCTACACTCGCTTTGGATCAGGTAGGAGCGGGTAAATCTATTGAGGTAGCCTATCCGACGACTGGCCTTTTACAAACTAAAAACGGCGGGAAAACCTACTTGATGACGCTAACGCCAGGCAAACATTCGACGATAAGCATTGCTGCAGACTCGACCCTCCAATCGGATAGCAAAGCCGATTCTTTGCTGAATTATTTGTGGAAGAGTAGTAATAATTTCATTGCTGAAAATGGCGTATTTATATTTAATACCGATCAATTGGATTCGATTTTACTGTTATTTGAAGGCTTTCAAAAAGATCGAAAAGCGGTTATCAATACCCATGAAGCTGTTCTAACGACAGATGAATTGGCCATACTGCATTATCAAAATGAGGCGAGAATTTATTCCTTCTTGTTCTATTTTGGCAGATTAGCCCAGCGACTACCAGCAGGAGATCCTTTTTTCAAATTCATACAAAAAATGGATACCGAAAACCCTGCAGCCAAGACGCTACCACACAACATTCTATACAAATACGAAATCAATTACCTACAGCAGCATGACTCTTTGCAAAGCATAGCCGCTTTTATGGAGTATATAGCGGAACAAACACAGTCTGCAGACCTAGCTGATTTTTACCAAGCGATATACCTAAAAGAATTGATGGAAAGCCCGAGTTATTGGTCCAAGCACACTGGGCTTTTTGATGTAACGATTTTGCAAGCGGCTTTGGCGGCAGAAAAAGAGAATCCGTATTACTACTTATTGGAATCTTCTTCTTCGGCCTATTTTGCTTCACAACAAGGAGAAGTGGCCTATGATTTTGAAGCGGTAGGATTGGATAGTACGAGTATTAGTCTATCAGACTTGAAAGGCAAATTGGTGTTTATTGACAATTGGGCGACTTGGTGTGGGCCTTGTTTATCGCATCGCCCCAAAGTATTGGAGATGGCGGCTAAATACCAAGATCATCCGAGGATTCAATTCTTGATGATCTCGTTGGATGCTACGCAAAAACGTTGGAAAGACTTTTTTACAAAGGAAGAGAACAAATCACGTGCAGGTCAAGACCTGATCATTGAAAATGGGATGCAAACCGAGTATGGTGATCGTTTTAATATCCGATTTATACCCAAATATGTATTGATTGATGAAGAAGGGAAGATCATTAACGCGGATCTTCCTGAGCCAGGGGTAGGACTGGAGCGGATTATTGAGGCGGAGTTGAGTAAGCGGAATGAGTAGGATGGGAAGGTATTGGCAACATCTACCCTTAATTATTGTTAGGTTAGACTTCAGAAGTTTTCCAGGCCTGTCTCTTATACACATCTCCGAGCCCACGAGACCGAGGCTGATCTC
>CAJXUM010001331.1 GCA_913060855.1 uncultured Lewinella sp.
CGAGATCAGCCTCGGTCTCGTGGGCTCGGAGATGTGTATAAGAGACAGATTTAGCCATGGATCGTATCTTGTTATTCCATCAAGATACCAAACAAATCAGCCCTCGAATGGGAAGCCTAGCCAAATCCCATGTAGACTTGGGCATCCCCGTAGAAGATTTTAGCGTTTTTCTCCTTTGTATGAAGGAAACCTTAGTAGAAACAGATCATAAAACTTGGGAAGACCCTACTACTATTGATAAACTATGGGAAGCCTTTACTACCCCAGTTTTAAAAATGATGAAAAGTAAAGCCTAGTCTAGGAAGTCGGCCAAATGAATGAATCGGGAAGATGCCAATTCTATACTGGCATGATGTGGAAAACTTTTCCTACATATCTTATCTTTTTTCCCGCCTTCTTCCTAAATTGCTAATCCTATATTCGATTCAATTAGACACCCTTTTACTACCCTCAACATACCTGCGAGGCTACTCCTTTGGACTAGCTTTTGCAAGCCGTTACTCATATATAACAAGTATTTAATATGCCAGATTTCTTACACTTACACTGCCATACCCAATACTCGCTCTTGGATGGAGCTGCTGACATTGCCTCGATGATGGACAAAGCCAAGGCAGATGGTCAGAAAGGCGTAGCCTTGACGGATCATGGTAATATGTTTGGGGCGTTCAAGTTTGCTGCGGAGGCAACGAAACGAGATCTGAAGCCCATTATTGGGTGCGAGTTCTATATGGTAGCCGATCGGCATATTAAGGCATTTTCTCGTGCTAAGGGAGAAGCTGACAAACGTTATCATCAATTGTTATTGGCCAAAAACCAAGCGGGTTATGTCAACCTTTCCAAACTTTGCTCGCTCGGTTTTATTGAAGGATTATACAGTAAGTTTCCTCGTATTGATAAAGAACTTTTGGTACAGCACCATGAAGGATTAATTGCCACTAGTTGCTGTATTGGAGCAGAGGTACCACAGGCTTTATTGCGTGGGCAGGATGAAAAAGCAGAAGAACTGTTGAAATGGTGGCTTGACCTATTTGGTGAGGATTATTACATAGAATTGCAGCGACATCGCGGACTGGAGAATATTGATGGCTTGGGAATCAGCCAAGAAGATGTGAATCAAAAGCTATTGGGATTCGCCCGAAAGTATAATGTAAAAGTTATTGCGACCAATGATTCTCACTATGTAGATGAGGATGACTGGGCGCCGCACGATATTTTGCTTTGTATCAATACCAACAGTTTATTGGAAGAGACAAAGCGGTTTAAGTTTCCTAGTTCAGACTTTTACTTCAAGACACAGGATCAGATGAGCGCCCTATTCCAGGACGTCCCTGAAGCTGTTGCCAATACGGTAGAGATCTTTGATAAGATCGAACACCTTAGTTTGGCGCGTGACATCCTGCTACCTGCTTTCCCTATTCCGGAAGGTTTTAAAACACAGGATGACTTCCTACGTCATTTGACTTTCGTTGGGGCAAAAAAACGTTACACTACCATTACGCCTGAGATTGAAGAACGACTGAATTTCGAATTATCAGTTATTGCCAACTCAGGCTATCCTGGCTATTTCTTGATTGTACAAGACTTCACCACCACTGCTCGGGAAATGGGTGTCAGTGTCGGACCGGGAAGGGGATCGGCCGCGGGGTCGGCTGTAGCATATTGTATCGGTATCACCAATGTGGATCCGATCAAATACGATTTGCTATTTGAGAGATTCCTCAACCCTGAGCGGGTATCCATGCCCGATATTGATATTGACTTTGATGATGAGGGTCGCCAGAAGGTGATCGACTATGTAATTGATAAATATGGCCGTAATCAGGTAGCACAAATTGTTACTTATGGTACGATGGCTGCAAAAAGTTCGCTGCGTGATGTAGGCCGGGTCATGAATGTGCCCTTATCGGAGGTAGATAAAGTTGCCAAGACCTTTCCGATTCACCTCAAGGCTAGTCTAAAAAAGGTTTTATATCCCGGGGGCGTCGATCCTAAGTTGAAAGGCAGTCTCAACTCTGATGACCTAGAAAAAGCCAGGCAATTTCGAGCGCTGGCGGAAGGTAATGATACGATCGGGCATATGATCCAAACCGCCAAAAAGCTGGAGGGATCCATTCGTAATACCGGTATACATGCTTGCGGGGTGGTGATTACACCAGATGAAATCACCCAGTACGTTCCCGTCAAGCTCGATAAGGGTTCCGAGATGCTCGTCACCCAGTTTGATAATAGTGTAGCAGAAGATGCTGGTCTCTTAAAGATGGACTTCTTGGGGCTAAAAACCCTGACCATCATTAAGAAAGCGGTAGTGATGGTGAAAGAAAATCATGGTGTTGAATTGGACATGGATGAGATTCCACTGACCGATCAACAAACCTATGAGTTGTTCCAGAAGGGAGAAACTATCGGTATATTCCAGTATGAGAGTACGGGGATGCAGAAATACATGAAGGAGCTGGTTCCAACTACGTTTGAGGATCTTATTGCGATGAATGCGCTATACCGCCCTGGTCCGTTGGAATACATCCCCAATTTTATTGCGCGTAAGCACGGCCGGGAGCCCGTTACCTATGACCTGGAGGATATGAAAGAGTACCTGGAGGCTGTCTCTTATACACATCTCCGAGCCCACGAGACCGAGGCTGATCT
>CAJXUM010001332.1 GCA_913060855.1 uncultured Lewinella sp.
ATCTACACTATCCTCTTCGTCGGCAGCGTCAGATGTGTATAAGAGACAGGTGCGAATTGGAGATCAAGTCAATTCCGAAGACATTAACTTATATCGATCTTTGGCAGGAGGTGTGACAGCAGCCCAGGTGCTCCATGGCTCAGCCAACCCTATTGGTGGCCAATCTGCTTTGATTAAGTTGCGTTGGGGAGCGGCGCCCGAAGACATGAAAATAGATGGCGCGGATGGATTCATCAAGTTTGCTTTGGGGGAAAACGTTAAGCGTTCTAGATCTAGCAATTCGGTGCGTTATCCGCAAACCAGAATGGGTGTAGAGCAGGTGTACGTGGATGCCTTTACGGAGGCTAGAACCTATGAGCAACGTTGGAAAGCCTATAATGCCTTACCAAGAAGTGAAAAAGCCAAGCAAGTGCCTCCGCGCAGAGACCTCGCTACGGAAACGATATTAGAAATTTTGAATAAAGAGCGATTCATTACCTGCCACTCTTATGTGCAATCTGAGATCAATATGCTGATGAATGTAGCGGACCGCTTTGATTTTAGAATCAATACTTTCACTCATATTTTGGAAGGTTATAAAGTAGCCGATAAGATGGCCAAGCATGGCGTAGCGGCTTCTACTTTCTCCGATTGGTGGAACTACAAATGGGAGGTGCGTTATGCCATTCCTTACAATGCAACGATCATGCATAATGAAGGCGTGCTAACTGCTATCAATTCTGATGATGCTAACTCAGGTCGACGACTCAACCAAGAAGCGGCAAAATCCGTGAAGTACGGTGGTATGGCGGAAGAAGATGCTTGGAAAATGGTGAGTTTGAATCCCGCTAAGATGTTGCACCTCGATGATCGCATGGGAAGTGTAAAAGTTGGTAAGGATGCAGATCTCGTATTGTGGACAGACCATCCATTATCCATCTATGCAAGAGCCGATAAGACCATTGTTGATGGCACTATTTATTTCGACATCGAAGAGGACAAAGCACGTCGATTGGCCTTACAAAAGGAAAGAGCGCGATTGATTCAAAAAATGGTCGGTGTCAAAAAAGGAGGCGGTCCGACGCAACGCCGAGGTTCTAGTGAATTAATAGAGATCCATTGTGATGACGTTTTAGGAGAGGAGAGCTCTGCTGGACATTAATCACTAGCTATATTACTATTTATCAATATTCAATCGAAGATAATGAAATCTATATTTTATATTCTGGCCCTTCTAGTATGTATAAATACGGCGCTTTGGTCTCAAGTGCCAATTCCCGTACCTCCGCAGGAGCAAGCTATTCTGCTCAAGGGAGGGACGGCACATTTGGGAGACGGCCAAGTGATTAGCAATAGCTTAATTGGGTTTGATAAGGGGAAATTAACCGTAGTGGCTGCCGCTGGGGCCACGGTGGATGAATCCACTTATACGGTAGTGGATATCAGTGGAAAACACGTTTACCCCGGCTTCATTTTACCTAATAGTCAATTAGGACTAGTGGAAGTGTCCTCGGTACGAGCGATGAATGATGCTGCGGAACAAGGGAGCATAAATCCTAATGTCCGTTCGGTTATTTCTTATAATACCGATTCAGAGAATATTGCTACCATGAGATTCAACGGTGTTCTTCTAGCAGAAGCAACGCCAACCACCGGAATGATCTCAGGTACTTCTTCCGTGATGGAAATGGAAGGCTGGAACTGGGAAGATGCCTGCCATAGTATGGATATTGGGATTCACCTCAATTGGCCTTCGCGCATGTCTCGCCGATTTGATTTCAATACGTTCACGGTTAATACAGAACCGAATAAAAACTATGGAAAATTAGTAGCTGAACTGAAAACTCACTTCAGCGATGCAGCTGCCTATGGTGCCAAGACGGAAAAGGAGGTGAATTTAAAAATGGCTGCCATGCAGGGCCTTTTTGATGGCAAACAAATTCTATTTATTCACGCCGATGCCGCCAAGGAAATGGTAGAGAGTATTCGAATGGCCAAGGAAATGGGCGTCAAGAAAATAACTTTGATTGGGGGAGCCGATGCCCTGTATGTGGCTGATTTCCTCAAAGAACATGGCATTCCTATTATTCTTCCTCCTACCCATACGCTTCCTGCCCGCACCGATCATGCCGTTGATCTACCGTACGAACTTCCTCATTTGTTGACAGAAGCTGGCGTACAGGTGAGTCTTTCTCATACGGGGATGTTGGCTCATTCGCGTAACCTGCCCTTTTATGCAGGTACGGCTGTGGCCTATGGTATGGATAAAGAAGAAGCCTTGAAAACCATTACTTCGAATACCGCTAAGGCATTAGGTATCGATAAGCGGGTGGGAACACTTGCCGTCGGTAAAGATGCGAGTCTTTTTGTTTCGGAAGGTGATGCGCTAGATATTCGAACTAATATCCTATTACACGCATTCATCAGTGGAAAGGAAGTGGTCTTGCCTAATAAGCAGCAGGCGCTATTTAAGCGTTATTCTGATAAATATGGGCACGAAGAGTAAACGGTAACTAAGACTTCAGAAGTGGATTGGTCGATAGTTCAACTACTGGCTAATATCCACTTCCCCTAAAATGGATGTGCTAAAGAGCTGAGATTTGGAAAACCCAAATCTCAGCTCTTTAAATAAATGTTGGCTACAAGCTCATGCTTGTATGCCGGTTTTG
>CAJXUM010001333.1 GCA_913060855.1 uncultured Lewinella sp.
AGATCAGCCTCGGTCTCGTGGGCTCGGAGATGTGTATAAGAGACAGGCCTTTTTTGCCAGTTTCATCCACGCCTCCGCATCAAATTTTACCGGATTGAAATTTTTATAAAGATTGTCATATTCCTCATCGGGAACAATACCCGTACCGTCCCCATGGTCAAACGGATGGCTGTACCTTGACCAGCCGATCTCTGTACCCCTTACACTGGATGGTCCCCAGTGCATAAACAATCCAAATTTGGCATCGCGGAACCATTCCAACTTGGTGTCATTTTGATACACAGGAATGCTTTCCCTTTCATTTTCAGTCTTTTGGGCCTTCGATTGTAATCCCCCCAATATGGTAAAACAAAAAATAAGGACTAGAATAATATATTGATTCATTTGGCTTGGTTTTATAGATTTTTTATTGCTGTTTCGTCATCCAACGCCAAGTGATCTTACCGTAATTGAATTTTTTACTCAATGACGTTGACTTACCCACCAATTCTCCATTCCTTTTTCTCTCAACACTCAGTTCAGTCTGCGCGTATTCTCCCTTTTCATAATCATAGCTTTCACCATCATCATTATATAAGATGTATTGGTTTTCTTTTGTACCATAATGTCTAACTTCTAGCGGCCCATTATTTTTTTGATCGGTCGCCTTAGTTGCCTTCAACATGGGAATGATTGCTCCATCTTTTACAAATAATGGGATCTGATCAAGCCTGGTTTTAATGGTTACTATTTCACCATTCCCGGCATATTTTCCAGTATAGAAATCATACCAGTTGCCTTTGGGAAGAACAACTTTTCTTTCTGTCTGGCCGGTAAATACGGGGGCAACCAGAATAGAAGGCCCCATCATGTACTGGTCGGTAACCTCTGTCTTTTTGAGCTCTTCATACGGATTCTCTGCATCATCTAATTCGCCTCCGGATAATGTTTCTTTTGAATCGTAACCACTTTCTAATACCATAGCCCTGAAGGGTGGGATTCCTTTTTGATTGTAATCATAGAAGGCCGTATAAATGTATGGAAGAAGACTAGTCCTAAGTTGAATGACATCTCTGACCATATCGGTTACCTCAGGAAAACTCCAGGGCTTTGTTTTGGAAGCCCAGGCGTTAAGTTGCATCATCGGAGAAAAACAAACCGTCTGAAATCGTCTTAACCACTCCTCCGCTGATTTAGCACTTCGTATTTCGGGGGTCCATAAAAGACCAGACATGGAGGAGTTTACAAGTGCAGTTACATAACCTTCATGACCATAATAATCACTATAAATAACAAAACCTTTACTGCTGGCACCGGTGTATGATGATCTCACCAAGCTATAAATTCGTTTGTTTTGCTTTTTTAAGTGCTCAGTAAACATATCCTGCATAATCAGGCCGTAAAGTTGACGGATTTCTACGGCATCATTTCCAGAAGGGAAAGTGGCATGATCAGGCCACAACCAAAAATCATAGCCATCCACCTCATCAAATTTATACCCACTAATACCAATGTCTAAATGATTTTTCTGATGATGGTTTAACAGTACCTTTTGGGCTTCAGGTAGGGTGTAATCCGGAACCTCTCCCAACCAAACGGTATGACTCCCTGTAAATGGACTTATGGCTTTAAACATGCTAGATGTTGGCGCTACATAGGGGTTCTCCCACAGATTCACCTTTATCCCTTGATCACCGAGTGTTTTGACGAATTTTTTTGGGTCAGGAAAACGGGTTTTATCCCAATCAAATGAACAGGGATAAGCAAAATCCTGCCAACCCGGTTCAAGACCAAGCACATCTAAGGGGAAATCATATTTCTTAAAGTCTTCAATTTCTTTCAAAACATCATCGCTGCTGAATTGGGTGCTTACCCGGTGCCAGAAACCCAATCCCCATTTGGGGGGCAGGACGCCTCCACCACAGAAGAGATTATACCTTTGAACGGCTTCCAGTGGATTTTTGCCACAAAAAACATAGATCTCGAGTCCTTTATCCTGTACGCTGGCCTCAATGGCATCGGACAAGGGTCGAGCGGCCCAGTTTTTGCCGGTTGTTCTATCAATAAGTTCGGGTAGTTTACCATCCTTCCGGTTGCCTACACCCACGTGGATTTTCACTCGTTTGGAAGAATTGATAAGGACTCCATATCCCTTGCTGGAAACGTAAAATGGGACGGGTGCATGTGTGTAGCCCTGCACGCCACCGTAATGATCCACCTTTAAGGTGTAGACATTTCCTCGCCTGTTAATGCCTTTGAATTCCAACCCCAGGCCATAAATACTTTCTGTTTCATCCAAAGGCAGTCTTATACTTGCTCGTGATGGATGGAGTAGAAATTGAGTGGCCTCTTTATTGAAAGGGAAAGGCGTATCTCCTAATGCTGTTATGGCTTCAACCTTTGGAGGATCAGTATAATCTAAGGCGTTTAATTGTGTTTCACCAAAACTGGCTTTCCACACCCCGGGCATTACCTTTTTCCATTCCAGCTTATCCATGCCTGGAATTGAAGGGGTTTGAGCTTGTCCGAATAGGGAGCTTAGTATAAATACCCCCGTTAATAATCTATATTTCATATTTTTAAAGTTGGTGTTTGCGTGTCTATTCTTTATTTTATGTTCCATTAGATACTACTATTATACCTGTCTCTTATACACATCTGACGCT
>CAJXUM010001334.1 GCA_913060855.1 uncultured Lewinella sp.
CGAGATCAGCCTCGGTCTCGTGGGCTCGGAGATGTGTATAAGAGACAGTACTAGAGAAAACATTATGTTGCAAATGAGAACGGTAAGTGTCGTACTATCGCTTTTATTTTCCATTACTTTCCAATCAACACTGATATCACAATCTGATATTCTTGAAAAAGATACTGTTCCTGAGATCAATTGGATGAGCTTTGAAGAGGCACTCGAAAAGACTAAAGAGGCCCCTAAAAAGATCATGCTGGATTTTTACACGGAATGGTGCAGGTGGTGTGAAAGAATGGACCAAACGACCTTAAAGCATCCTGCCATCGTGGCCTATATTAATGAGCATTTCTACCCGGTCAAGTTTGATGCCGAAAGAGAAGATATTATCTTATACAAAGAGAAAAAATATGCGCTAATCAAGGCAGGTCGACGAGCCTATCACGAATTAGCCATCGAAATGATGCGAGGTAGAATGAGCTTCCCTTCTATCGTCTTCTTGGATGAATCCACGGAAGTTATTCAATGTCTAGTTGGCTTTAAAACGCCAGGTCAATTGATGCAATTAGCCAAATATTTTGCTGAAAATCATTATAAGGCTACTCCCTGGACGGCTTATTGTCGACGCTTCCAAGCTAAGGGTGTCTTTGTGGATGAATAATGCTATCGGCAAGAAGGACTTCAGAAGTTTTCTCAGTCACGCCAAAGAAACTTCTGAAGTCTAAATACAAGCTATCGTCGTCTTCTACTCGTCTGCTTGATCCCCAATGCCCCCAATAGACCTCTAGTCAATTCTCTAGCAATGGTACGCCCAATTTGACGAGTCGTAGTACTATTAACGATCTTTTCGATCATACTTTTCTGGCCTCTACGAGAAGTGCCCTTACTCGCTTTTTCTCTTTGCTTTTTCAAGGTAGCTTGTTGCTCCTCATCCTGGAAAATTTCAATCTTTTCTTTTAAGATTTCGTAGGCACTTTCCCGATCAATTTCTTCATTGTATTTTTCTATGATGCTAGAGTTTTTTAACACATCATTGATTTCTCTCTTAGTAAGCACATCCATTCTAGATTGAGGTGCGCGAAGCATCGTATGGGCTAAGGGTGTTGGGATGCCTTTTTCGTTAAGTACCGTCACCAAGGCTTCTCCAATCCCTAGTTCTGTCAGCAATTGATCCACATCGTAATATTCAGTGATGGGATAGTTTTGCGAAGCTAGTTTGATGGCTTTTCGATCCTTGGCCGTAAAGGCACGAAGTGCATGTTGCACCTTTAGTCCTAATTGTCCTAAAACATCATCAGGTATATCTGCGGGGTTTTGCGTTACAAAAAACAGCCCTACTCCCTTAGAACGAATCAGCTTCACAATCGACTCAATTTGATCCATCAAGGCCCTAGAGGCCTGGTCAAAAACGAGATGTGCTTCATCAATAAATATCACCAATTTGGGTTGTTCCAAATCACCTTCTTCCGGAAAAGTGGCATAAATCTCAGCTAACATTTGTAGCATAAAAGTGGAAAACAGCTTCGGTTTGTCCTGAATATCCGTCAAGCGAATAACAGACACCATCCCCTTGCCATTTTCATCCAAGCGGCACAAGTCTTCTACCTCAAATGATCGCTCACCGAAGAAGACATTTGCTCCTTGCTGCTCCAACTCTACTATTTTACGCATGATGGCGCCAGTGGAAGCAGTAGAAACTCGACCGTACTCTTGTTCAATTTCTTTCTTCCCCTCACCAGTAATATACTGTAAGGTTTTCTTGAAGTCTTTTAAATCTAGCAGCGGAAATTTATTATCATCACAGTATTTATAGATGACGGCCACTATACCCGCCTGCGTTTCATTCAGGTCCAATATTTTGGAGAATAAAACCGGCCCAAATTCTGATACGGTGGCTCTCAATCTCGCCCCTTTTTCATCCGACAACGTCAAAAACTCCACCGGGCTACTATCCGCTGTAAATGGAATGCCAATCTTTTCATGTCGCTCATCAATCTTCGGGTGTCCATCACTAGCCACCGCAATTCCACTCAAATCCCCTTTGATATCCATCAACAAGACAGGAACACTATTCGCAGATAATTGCTCCGCAATAATTTGAAGGGTTTTGGTCTTTCCAGATCCTGTGGCCCCCGCTATTAAACCATGTCTGTTTAAGGTTCTAAGGGGTAATTTGATCAAGGTATCCGTCAATACTTCACCATCTAGTACCGCACCACCTAGCACAATATCAGATCCTTTAAATGTGTATCCCTTATTAATATCTTCGATAAATTGGTCTTTCTTAGACATGGTCTTTATTGTTTATTCCATTTTTCAATTCGTTCCTCAAATTTCTGCTTGCTGAAGGGCCAGATGTCAATATTGAAATCCCCTTCTAATTGTTCTTCCTCCTCTTTTTCCAGTAAGTCAGGGAAAAAATCTAATCCGCTGATTTCTTCTACTCGATCGATTGACACCGCAAATTTATACAAGGGATCAAAACTAACTTCATTGGGTATTACAAACCCAATTCCTTTCGATCCCGGAGCAGATAGATCTAATAGCACCTTAAAGAAAGCAGCGGGGATCGCCACCTCATTATCGCCGATGTAGCCTTTGGGCTCATAGGTTAAAACCTGTCTCTTATACACATCTCCGAGCCCACGAGACCGAGGCTGAT
>CAJXUM010001335.1 GCA_913060855.1 uncultured Lewinella sp.
TACACTATCCTCTTCGTCGGCAGCGTCAGATGTGTATAAGAGACAGCTTAAAGGTATTGCTCTGAAACGTGTTTTTTTAACCAAAAACCTCCTCTTATGCGCCTCTTTCAAATCATATTCTATATCATTGCTTTTACCATTGGCGGTTGTTTTGCTTTTCGGCAAAATGTACAGTTCCCTTATCGGATACCGAAAAATATTAAGCTAGTTCAGCAGGCTGCTCCCAGTAGTGATTCTTTCGATCGTGTTTCCGATGTGCCCCCGAGAGATGATAGATATAATAATGGTATTATGCTATTCAAGTCGAACTGTGCTACCTGCCATAATAGAAACATGAAAGATCACCTAACCGGGCCCGCCTTAGGCGGTGTAAAGGCGCGTTGGTCGGATTATCCCGAAGAGGACCTATATCGCTGGATTAGAAATGCACCCGCCATGGTGGATGAAGGGCATCCTTATGGTAAAAAAATTTGGGAGGATTGGAATAAAGTGGTCATGCCTCCCTTTCACAACTTAACGGATGAAGAAATCGCCGATTTACTCTATTATGTGGAAGAAACTAATCGGTAAAGCTTTTTTTTAGCGAAAATCCCAGCAAAACTTCTGAAGTTTACTGAGCCATGGCCTGGAAAACTTCAGAAGTCTAAGCCTAGGTGATAAATAATAGTTTGTGGCTATTTATCGCGAAAACGGAATGACAGAGCTGGCCGACTCCTACTTTCAAAAACTAAAAAAAAGTAACGGAAATCAAGGCTACTTAATACTATTGCAAGATTAGAAACCCTCCTGCGCTAATAATACCTGAAAATTAGTATTTTGGAAAGAAAAAAATGATCTTCCTTTCTTGGCATTGGCTATTGGATTTGGGCGGCCGATTTCACCCATTACTTGTTCACTTTCCTATTGGCCTGTTGATAGGTGCCTTTGCGTTAGAAGCGTGGAATAAATGGCGAAGTCAATCCACCGATTATAGTGGGGTGATCTACTTGGGTGCAGGTAGTGCTGTGATAGCCGCCATCTTTGGCGGGTTATTGAAAGCCTCCGGTGAATATGAAGGTGATTTGGTGAATCAACATGAGTTTACCGGTTACCTAACGGCTGTTCTTTCGATCGCTTGTGCTTTCACTTATTATTATCGGGATCGATTACCGCCACGCTTGCCGTTTGTGAGCTTGTTATTGTGTTGTAGCAGCCTTACCGTAGCTGGGCATTTAGGGGCAAGTCTGACGCATGGCTCCGATTACATCAGTGCCGTTCTGCCTGGAAATCAATCCGCAGAAATCGATGCCGATCTGTTAGCCGCTTTCAGCAACTACAACGAAGGCGATACCTTTCCGCAAGATCAATTGGATAGACTCAATTTGCAGGTCCGCGCCCTTTTTGCCCACAACTGCTATCAATGCCACAGTACCGCTAAACGGAAAGGGGGATTGGCCCTAGATCATGAAGAAGGTGTGTTTGCAGGTGGAGATAGTGGTCCAATCATACAGGTGGGAGCAGCGGCTGAAAGTGAGCTCATTCGTCGGCTACTACTACCCCGATCAGATGAAGAATCCATGCCTCCCAAAGGTAAAATCCTGCAAAATGAAGAAATAGATCTGATCCGGATATGGATTGACCAAGGAGCGCCCTGGGCCGATGAGTCCCTGAAGGTATTCCGGGAAGCCCCGCTAGCCCTCACTCGCCCTGACCTCCCCGCCGCTCCTGCTGAGCTCGATCACCCCATCGACAAATTTGTAAATGTATATTTCGAGGAGCAAGGAATGGCCTGGCCCACCTTGATCGATGATCGACAATTTATCAGACGAGCTTACCTAGATATATCGGGCCTGCTGCCCAGTCCTGCAGCCATCGAGGCTTTTACCAAAAATGAAGCTAAAAATAAACGCGAACTGCTCATCGAGGAATTGCTAGCCGACAAAGAAAATTACGTACTGCACTGGCTGAGTTTTTGGAATGATCTACTCCGAAACGATTATTCTGGAACGGGCTTCATCACCGGTGGGCGCAAGCAAATCACCGACTGGCTCTATCGCTCTTTGATGGAAGAAAAGCCCTATGATCAGATGGCCACGGAGCTGATCAATCCGGGTCCAGAGTCGGAAGGCTTTGTCAAAGGCATACAGTGGCGCGGTGAGGTGAATGCCAGTCAGCGAACAGAACTACAAGCAGCGCAAAACATTTCACAATCTTTGCTTGGCCTCAATCTAAAATGCGCTTCTTGTCACAATAGCTTCATCAATAATCTTACGCTAGATCAAGCCTACGCTTTTGCCAATATCTTCGCAGAAGAACCCCTGGAAGTTTATCGCTGCGACAAACCCACCGGACGCATGGCACAAACCGGCTTTCTTTATCCCTCCTTGGGCGAAGTAGTGAGTGATAGTTTGAAAGGTCGCTTAGCAGAATTGGCTAGCGTTATCGTACAACCCGAAAACGGTCGCTTATACCGTACCATCGTCAACCGATTCTGGGATCGACTTTTTGGGCGGGGTATTGTCGCTCCAGTAGATGAAATGGACAATTTGCCTTGGAGCCAGAATTTACTGGATTGGATCACCGCCGATTTTATACAAAATGATTATAGCCTCAGCCAATTGCTGTCTCTTATACACATCTGACGCTGCCGACGAAGAGG
>CAJXUM010001336.1 GCA_913060855.1 uncultured Lewinella sp.
AGAGCAAATTAAAGCTCAGATTAAAACTACTACTTCAGATTACGATAAAGAAAAATTATTGCGCATCATTTCGAACCTTCTATCCAATGCAATTAAGTTTACCCCTGCCGGGCAGAACATTTATTTGATAATAGATAGCAGCAAAATGCCAACGTCACTCGAAGTAGATTCTCCTACTGCTACCAATTCACTCCTCATTCAAATAAAAGACACCGGAATCGGAATACCGGAAGCTAATCGTCCTTATATCTTTGATCGTTTCTACCAGATAGATGAAAGTCATACACGCAGAGGTGAAGGCACCGGTATCGGCCTGGCATTAACTAAAGAGCTGATCAAATTAATGAAGGGTAGTATAACAGTAGAAAGTGAAGTGGGAAAGGGAAGCACCTTTACCATTATGCTCCCAGCAACAAGAAAGGCAACTTTGGAAAGTACCAATGGCGTAGATGAGATAGCACCTAGCAGTAGCCCAATACCCACAATCGGTACTTCATTTGACAATAGCCTAATAAGTCCTAGCAGTGAAATACAAAATACGATTGAAGCAACAGGAGCGTTGACAGCAGCCGGAGATCTTTCTGCTCCAACTTCCCCACCCACGCTATTAATTATTGAAGATAATCCTGATGTAGTAACTTACCTCGAATCACTCTTATCGGATAGATATGAATTGGAAATTGCGAGAAATGGGGAAGAAGGTATTGAACTTGCTATAGAACAAATTCCAGATCTGATTCTCAGCGATGTTATGATGCCGAAAAAAGATGGTTTTGAAGTTTGTGAGCACCTCAAAACTGACGAACGAACGAGCCATATTCCCATCGTTTTACTCACTGCCAAAGCAGATGTTGATTCAAAGTTACGTGGTCTTCAATTGGGGGCAGATGCTTATTTAGCCAAGCCCTTTAACCCGGAAGAATTATTTATTCGACTAGAAAAGCTAAATGCCTTACGCTTGCAATTACAGGAGCGCTATCATTCTCCGGATGTACCCGATGATTTACCGGCTATCGATGGACTTGAACCTGCGTCTGTTCGGACCTTAACCCAAACAGAAGACGCCTTCATTAGAAAATTAAGGAGTATTGTAGAAGATAATATCGATGACGAAAACTTTGATATCCAAAAAGTCTGTCGGGCTATTGCGATGAGCAGAACCCAGCTACATCGCAAAATTAAATCAGTGACGAATCAGTCTACTTCAAACTATATTCGTGCCATACGCCTATACAAAGCAAAAACATTACTTGATGAAGGTAATTTAAATATTTCTCAAGTGGCGCTTGAGGTAGGTTTTAATGAACGAACTTATTTTGCCCGAGCTTTTAAAAAAGAATTTGGTATCTCTCCTCATCAATATATAAAGACTCAGACCCGTTCTTAGTCTTGTTTGAAGTTAGCGATTCGAGCCTGTCTGACTGCCAGGCTGCAAATATTGATTTACGGAACCTCCCACAACTATTTTAGAGCTTGTTTGGGCAAGCCTCAATTGCCTCCAACTAACTCCAAAAGCAATGCTTAAACACATTCTTGAAATCGATAGCAGGACTTTCTCATGTGAAGTCCGAAATCGGAAGGCGGAATCTAGCTTGGGCTAGGCCAGTTTTCCAACCTCCCCCTTTTTAACTGCCGTAGGAAGTCCGATTTCCGGCTTTTCAATATCGATTTGCTCATTTTTTTACATTTTCAAGCGTAAACACTTTACAGGAGAAATCACTGAATAGATAGATGATTTATTTGCAAGCCATTGAAATCCATCCCAATAGCTATACGGGAGCAGTTATTTCATTCTACTGGACCTTTATGGTTTATTAGGTGCAAGTTGAAGGTTTATGGGCTTAATTCCTTGGCATAAACCTTCAACCCTAAACTTTTAAATCCGGGGGAAGTAAAATGTCCAGTAGTATGAGCTATTTATCCAACCGCACTTTTTGAGTACCCAGCTCCGAGGCTTCCTCGTCAGCAATCCATAAGTTTAAATAAGTTCTGAAACACTTCAGGTAAGTAGTACCGTGGAACAAAAGTTCTTCTGGCCAATCGCTACAACATCTCTAAATCTCATGCAATACCTTAAGTAGTAAACTGCAGACCTCCTAGAGCGTATCCAATCAAATATTTCGGTGTCAATCCTGGCAAAAACAGCATCAATTACACTCATTCACAAACACCTAATAATCAACACTTTACAAACAATTAAAAAACAATAAGCTAAGTGCAGAAAACAATAGTGAAAGCCAGGATACAATAGTTAACACAATTGGTACAATAGTTAACACCGCTACTTCATGCCTGCCCCATATTTGTATCGTACTCAACGAATACAATTTGTTAAAAATAAAAGATTTAAATCATGAAAGAGCAAACTTTTTCACTTGCAATTAGAAAACAAAAACCTTTCAATAGGTTAATAATACGGTCCTTTCTATACAGTCTTTTCGCTTTGTTGACCGTCCCAACTGAAGTAAGTGCACAAATAACTAAGACCTTCTCCTATAAAGGAACCGCTGAGGATTACGTCGTACCTAGTTCTACTACATCAGAGAAAGTAATTCTTTTGACTGCAGGGGGTGGCAGTGGTGGTGTATCTGTCTCTTATACACATCTGACGCTGCCGACGAAGAGGATAGTGTAG
>CAJXUM010001337.1 GCA_913060855.1 uncultured Lewinella sp.
CGAGATCAGCCTCGGTCTCGTGGGCTCGGAGATGTGTATAAGAGACAGGGTAATACCATTACTTAATTGAAAGAGATAACCCAAGCCTATATTGAGCGTAAGGATAAAAAGAATAAGTGCTACTTCTTTTTTCATATCGTCCTATTCAAAATAGACTTCAGAAGTTTGCTCAGCCAGGGCCAAGAAAACTTCTGAAGTTTAAACGCAAGTTATTCACTCTTCTTACATGCGAGCTACTTTCAAGCTACCATGTGACAAACGAGCTTTTAGGGTACTATTGCTGGAGTTATTACCAATAGAACCTTTGATTGTTTTGCTAGAATTTTTCTCTACGTGGTAGCGTACGTCCATACCGTCTGGATAACTTAGGCCACCGTGTTGAGTAGAAGCTTCCATATCGAATGCCGCATTTCTAGCTACCTCTAAACCGAAGCTAGCATGTGAGCCAACCAGGTTAACGGCGGTAAAGTTACCTCCCAAACCAGCGGTACAACCCCCATGGTTTAGATCAAGGTCTAGTTCTTTTGAAGCGTTTCTAACACGCACATTAGTGTGGCTACCATTTACCTTTACTACTTCTGCCGTTTGAATCTTAATTTGGTCATGACTGCTACTACCGGTACGGAAGCCAGCAATCTCACCTAAAACAACGTGGCTATGCCCAGAACTACTCGTCACTGTTCCGCCATTTTCCAACTCAAAAGTAGCATGTCTAATATCGATATCTACATCACCTACGCTTCTTGCTAGGAGTTTTCCGTGACTTACATTGGCAGTTAGATCGCCCGTATCGGTAAAACTTCCATTACTATGTGCCATATGGATTTTGGCTTGTGTGCCTAATTTGCCTGCACGAAACGATCCATGTTGCAGTCCAATTTTTACATTTCCAGCCAAGTCATCGATCATCGCATTGCCATGTCGGTGCTGTAGTTCTAGATTATTAGTAGCAGGGAGATGAACGATATAGTCAATCTTCAACTTGGTGCGATTGTTTCCGTTCCGCAATTTGTTCAATTTACTATCGAAAACGGTGGAAGCGGAAACACTGTTGGATGAATTTGAAAAATCCACGTCAATAGCATCGAGTGCCCGCTGAGCATCATCCTGAGATCGAGCTTCCACTTGTACAAAAACCTCAATTTTAACTTTGTTTTGGTTCCAAGTCTTAATTTCTACTTTACCATGCTTATTAGAGATGCTAGTACTACCATCTGCTGTGATATCAAAATCCCGTTTGATGGTTTTTGTTAATTCCCCTACAGCATTGGCGGAGAGCTGAACGGAAAACGTCAACAAGCTTAAGCATAAAACAAAGGATTGCGCAATGATTTTCATCGGATAATTTTTATAAGAAATTGATAAATAGCATTCTACTTTTATTCGAACCTTAGCGACCCCAATAGATCGTCCAGTTTTTATTTTTCCAAGGAGAATAGTAAATACCTACGGTCAGATTCGAATAACTTGAAATACACCTTACGACATAGCAGGGTTGGATTTTTGAATTCCCAACGGATCTAATGACCAAGATGTATACGTTTTAGCTATTGATATTATAAGTAAGATGCGGAAAACCCTTCTCTACCCCTAGTTGGCTAGGAAGGTATCGCAGTGGGGACAAAAAAAAGATTATTTCTTTCGTTTTGCTAAGCTTTTCTACTAACTATGCCCTTTACTAGACTGAGTGCTTGTTTGGAGGTAGCGATTCGGGCTGCAAATATTCATTTAAACAACCTTACTTCGGCTATTTTTGTCACCGTAGTGCTGCTATGCTGCCAAAAATGAGCCTCGCAAGAACGCTTAACTTAATATTTTCGCTTCCAAAGCCTATCTCCAAACAAGCACTGAATTCAACCAAATTACTCATCTCTGAGCAAAGGAATCATCAGAGCATGAAATGATAAAGCCTTAACCATGAAGTCAATTAGTGCCTTTGAAATCATCAAAGTAGGCATAGGTCCGTCCAGTTCGCACACCATGGGACCTTGGCAAGCTGCCGAAATGTTCCTGTCCTTACTAGAAGAAGAGCAACTGCTGCAAGAGGTACAACAGATCAAAGTCCACTTGTATGGCTCCTTGGCATTAACGGGGATAGGTCACGGAACAGATATTGCGGTACTCATGGGACTAAGTGGAGAAGACTATACGTTAATTGATACCGATACCATTCCTGCACGTGTCTCCGCTATTAAACAACACAACCAGCTATTACTACAAGGGCGATTCCTCATTCCTTTCTCTTATACCGATGATATCATCTTCGCGATGAATGAATTCCTACCTTTTCATGCCAATGGTCTACGGTTTGAGGTCTTTTTGTCCAATGGCAAAGGAATGTCGAAAGAATATTTTTCCACAGGTGGTGGCTTCGTCGCGACTGAAGAAGAACGAATTATCAATAAGGATGCGATTGCTACACCCTATCCCTGTCATCAAGCAGCCGAGATTCCGATCTATTGTGATCAACTCGGTATTCAGGTAAGTGATCTAGTTTTCTTAAACGAAAAGGCTTGGCGATCAGCCGCCGAGACTAAAACACTAGCTCGCACCATTTGGGAAGAAATAAAAGCCTGTATATATAGCTGTCTCTTATACACATCTCCGAGCCCACGAGACCGAGGCTGATCTCG
>CAJXUM010001338.1 GCA_913060855.1 uncultured Lewinella sp.
GAGATCAGCCTCGGTCTCGTGGGCTCGGAGATGTGTATAAGAGACAGGTCTTTGGCAAGTTGTGCAAGATCTGGAAGAGAAAATCCTTTTAAAGGGCTAGTTGACTTGGCCATCGCATTGTTTTTGTCGTCGTGAAACAATGCGTGCCAAAATAGTAAATGTCTTTGGAATAATACTACACTGATGCGATCAGATGTGGGGCTATTTTCCCACCCTAGTAAAATGAGTCCCTAACCTTCCTTACTCCAGTTTTTTCTTTTCTGAAAGTATTTTGGGTTGACAATCAAAAGTCCAAAGGATTCGCAATCTTCTTTGGTGTGTTTGGTATGGTGAGAGCCGTGCGCTCGTAGGATGGCCCGGGAATACTTGGTATCTAATTGCCGGAACCAGTGAAATCTTTGGTGGATATATACATCGTGAATTAGGAAGTAAATCAGGCCATAAATCGAAATTCCAATGCCTACAAAAAACAACCATAGGTGTGGCGTAGCCGAGCCAAGGATATAGGCCGATGCACTGGGAATAGCGAAAACGAGAAAGAAGAGGTCATTTTTTTCAAAGAAACCTTTTTTCTCATGTTTGGGTTTGTGATGATCCTCATGCCAATTCCAAAGCCAGCCGTGCATCACATATTTGTGGGCAAACCAAGCGACGAATTCCATGATGAGTACCGTAATTAATGTCACAAGGGTATAGAACAGAAAGCTCATTTTGCTACGTTTTTTGTTGCTTATACTTTAACACGAATGTAAGGTAAAGGTTTATTGTTTTATTTGGGGCTTAAAATACGGGTTGTTCGCTACCAGCTCCTGCGGGTATGCGGGCTAAAGTAGCGAGCTCCTGCTCGCAGTATGCATAAAGGCAAGAAGGTGGCGCTGGGTGAAATGGCTAGCTAGCCGGGTACGCAACATTGGCAATTGGGCTAACTCAGCATCATTTACGCATGCATCACATCATCCACAATCTTAGCCGATAAAAGGCAAAGCGGGATGCCACCGCCAGGGTGTACACTGCCCCCACAAAAGTAGAGATCCTTAATCCGACTAGAAAAGTTGGGGTGACGGAGGAAGGCGGACATGGTGTTGTTGGAGCTAGTGCCGTACAAGGCGCCAAGGTGGGAAGCGGTTTTACTTTGGATGGTCAAAGGTTGTAGGGTTTCTTCGCAGGCGATGAGTGCTTCAATGTCTTGGCCGAGTATGCGGGTGATTTTTTGTAGGGCCTGTGTTCGGGTTCGTTGTATAATGGACTCCCAATCTTGGCCACTGTCATAGGGTGCATTGATCATCACAAACCAGTTTTCGCCTCCCGCTGGCGCGTCTTCTGGGCAGTATTTCTGCGTAATATTAATGTAAATGGTCGGATCCTGATACACTTTCCCCTTGGCCAAATGATCAAATTCTGCGCGATAATCTTCGCTAAATAGGATGTTGTGGAGATCCAGTTCTGGAAATTGCTGCTGGATTCCCCAATAAAAAATAATGGCCGAGGTCGACTTTTCCTGTCTAAGAATACGATGTGGATGGCGAGCTTTGGGTAATAACTTTTGATAAGTAAAGAAGGCATCCATGTTACTAATGATCCGATCGAAGGACTGCGGTTTATCGTTTACTTGTAGTGCCTTTGCCCGCCCATTCTCTACTATAATCTCCTGCACCGGCGTATCGAAGTGAAAATTGACGCCCTTCTCTTTAGCCAATTCAAAAAGGGCTAAGGTGATATCATGCATGCCTCCTTTGGGCAGGAAAGCACCAATGCGATGCTCAAAGTAGGGGATGATGGTCAATAGCCCGGGGGCTTTGTAAGGATTGGAGCCATTATAAGTTGCAAAACGATTGAACAATTGTACGAGCTTGGGATGTTGTACGAGCCGTTCATTTACCTTATTCATGCTGGTGAAAAGGTCGAAGGTGGGGATGAGCAGCATCGATTTTAGGATTCCCCAATTGGTCCAAGTAGAAACCTTGTGCAGCGATTTTTCCAGGAAAGTTTGGCCCGTCATCTTATACTTTCTTTCACTATCCGCCATTACTTTCCGAATTCGCTCTGCAGGCACTTGTAGTTTATCCTCCACCTCCTGTGCAAAGGCTTCTTCATCAGCAAAGGCAGAAAGTCGAGTCCCATCTTCCCAGAAGTAATTGCACACGGTTTCCAAACGATCAAATTCAAAGCGCCCTTTGGGATCTACCCCCGCTGCTTCAAACACATCCAATACATATTGCGGCATCGTAAACAAAGAAGGTCCCGCATCAAAGCGATATCCTTCCAATTCGAATTGAGACAACTTACCGCCAGGATAACTATTAGCTTCAAAAACTTCAACCTGATAACCTCTGCTAGCCATTCTTATGGCAGCAGCCAAACCTGCTACACCTGCACCTATGATTCCTATTTTCATGCTTTTCTATGACAATTACTACCTAATAAAACAGCCCCATTTGATAGGCCGAACTCTAAGTACTCACAAAGGTACAATAGAATTATTGTTGATTTTCAACAAGGGATTCATCAGAAGGTTTGCGCTTCCAGCATATATATTCCTAGCGTAATAGGGAGCGCGCTTGTCCAGGCTACGACAGTTAGGGACCTGTCTCTTATACACATCTCCGAGCCCACGAGACCGAGGCTGATCTCGT
>CAJXUM010001339.1 GCA_913060855.1 uncultured Lewinella sp.
GGCTCGGAGATGTGTATAAGAGACAGCACCATCGCTAAGGCAGCAGCTCCACCACAAGCGTGAACCAAGGTAGAACCTGCAAAATCAGCAAATCCCATAGCATCTAACCAACCTGCTCCCCATTTCCACATACCTGTAATAGGATAAGCAACAGCTACTAGCAAAGTGGCAAAGATGAGAAATGGTCCCAGTTTGATACGCTCTGCTACAGCTCCTGATACAATGGTAGCAGCAGTAGCAGCAAACATTGCTTGGAAGATAAAGTCGGTCCAGTATGTATAGGCACCGTCAACATATTCGATGGGTACATAGTCTGGCCCAGGATCAAGTCCGAAGCCGGCAAACCCGAAAAATCCACCTGGATCTCCTCCTGGATACATCAAATTGAAACCCATGATATAGTAGGTAAGAATCCCGATTGCAATAATCATGGCATTCTTAAATAGAATGTTCACTACATTTTTTCTTTGGACGAAACCTGCCTCTAAGGTAGAAAAGCCCAAGTGCATGATGAATACGAGAACTGTAGACACCAACATCCACGTATTATTCGCGGTAAATAAACCCATGTCCATTTCTTCCATCTTTATTTGATTGTGTATATTTAACAAATAGATTGTCATCATTGCCACTGTACAAATACAAGGTGGCAATTACAATAATTCGATTTTTCTTGGTGGTTAATAGCCAGTAATTAATTGACTCCCAATGAGTAGGGTAAAATGGCTAATTTGGTGTGGCTAGGACTAAGTGTAGGATTATGACAACTAGGTAGGGACTATAATGACTGTTGGTTGTGCAGTCGTGGTGGTTTATTTTTCTTATACGGCGTCTGGGCCGTGCTCTCCTGTTCTAATTCTTGTAACTTGGCTTACGTCGACAACGACTACTTTACCATCGCCCACTTCTCCGGTACGAGCTGATTCTACAATTGTATCAACTATTGCTTCCACTTTTTCATTCTCACAGAGAATATCAAGCTGCAAACGTGCGATATAATCAGAATCATACACACTTCCTCTATAAACTAATTTTTTTCCTTTTTGAAGTCCAAACCCCTTTACATCACTGAGTGTGAAGAAGTTGACTCCGATCCCGGCTAAGGCATCTCGCACTTTATCAAAACGAGAAAGGCGAACGATTGCTTCTATTTTCTTCATTTTACTTAAATTTGTGTGAATGAATCGTAACCTTGGAATAAACAATGCTCGTTCTATCGCAAATTTTTTGTTGGCGCCAAATGCTCTGCTGTCATTGTATTAATCATTAATTACAGTGGCAAATGTAGTTTTGGACTTGAATTCAACCTAGTTAAAATTGCGATGCAATGTTAAATCCAACATGGTCCTAACCAACCTATTTCACTAATTTTCAATAACTTAAGCTCAGCTTATCTGTTATGCCCAACTTGCAAAAGGACCAGTTATTTATTTTAATCAAATCGCTGACTAAAGCGGAAAAGCGCAATTTTAAGTTGTATGCTTCCCGTTCTCAGAGTGGTGGGGATAGTAAGTTCCTTCGACTTTTTGATGCACTGGACCGCATGTCTGCCTATGATGAGCAGCTCATTATCAAAAAAGTAGCCAGCATTGAGAAAAAACATATTGCCAACCTCAAACGCCATTTATACAAACAAATTCTTACTAGCCTCCGACTAATCTACATCCAAAAGAATATCGATATCCAAATCCGTGAACAAATTGACTTTGCGCGCATCTTATACGGAAAGGGGATGTATATGCAAAGCCTTCGGCTACTCGAACGGATTAAGCAGACCGCTGTGGATCATCACCAGGATGTTCTCCACTTAGAGATTCTTGAGTTCCAGAAATTGATTGAAACCCGGCACGTAACCTATAGTAGGCAGGTAGAAAACAAAGTGGAACGTCTGTTAATGGAATCCCTACAGCGTAGCCAAATTACGCACGACACTAACCTTTTGTCGGCCTTGAATATTCAAATGCATGGCTACTATATACAGTTTGGACATATACAAACCGCGGAAGAAGAAGAGAAGGTCAAGTCGTTTTTCAACACCCATATGCCAGAAGGACTTGACAAAAGGCAGCTCAGCTTCTTTGAAAAAGCCAATCTATTTCAATCCAGAATGTGGTATCACTATATCAACTCGGATTGGTCCAAAGCGCGCGAAAACGCGGGTCAGTGGGTGAATCTATTTATGGAGGACCCGAGATTGAGTAAAAAGGATCCTGATCTTTATATTCGGGGACTTTATTACTACCTCGTCTTTCATTTTCTCACCTATCGAAAAGAGGACTTCCAACATTATCTCGAACATATGGAGCGATTTATTGCTTCGTCAAAGGAAGACTTAAATGATAATTCGAAAATGCTGGCCTGTGTATATTACAATCTCTCTAAGCTGAATTATTTCTTGCTGAATAATCAGTTTGAGGAAGGTATTGCGGAAAGCCAGGCTATCCAGGAGGAGTTGGCGAAGTACATTGATTTCATGCATGAATATCGCTGGGCTTTGTTTGATTTCAAGTTTGCCTACTTACATTTTGGCACAGGAGACTTTGAAGTAGCGCTCGATTATCTCAACAAAATTGTATTGGTCAAGAACTGTCTCTTATACACATCTCCGAGCCCACGAGACCGAGGCTGATCTC
>CAJXUM010001340.1 GCA_913060855.1 uncultured Lewinella sp.
CTACACTATCCTCTTCGTCGGCAGCGTCAGATGTGTATAAGAGACAGCTTCTTTAGTATTATTGATCTGTTTCGCTACCAAGAGGTAAGACTATATACTAGTCTCATATCTCCTCAGCAAAAAACAGTTACTATCGTTTTCTTTCGCCCACGTTTTCCTTTTCCTTCTCTTGCATTTTTAAGGTTTTACGAGGAAGCATCTCATCTCTCTGCGCTGTATGGAAAATAAAAGAGGCAATAATTGTAGCGGCTTGAGATAGATCTTCGCCAACGAGATGGTCAAGATTATCCATATTAGAATGGTGCGTACGATTGAAATAAGCCATTCCATCCTGGATAAACTGGAAGCCAGGAATACCTACTGCATCGAAAGCCAAGTGATCGGTCCCACCTGTATTTGACATGGTTAAGGTATTTGCTTCAAGATCACTAAACGCATCCAACCATCTTCTGAAGATCGGGGCTACTGCATTATTTCCTTGCATATAAACGCCGCGAACTTTACCTGTACCATTATCAAGGTTATAGTAAGCAGAAATTTTGGACTGATCCGCTTTGAGGCTTTGTGGTGTATAACTATTAGGTGGGAATTCTGCAAAGTGATCTTTTACGTAACCACGAGACCCTAAAAGTCCTTGCTCTTCACCAGTCCACAAGGCTAAGCGAAGCGTACGGCGTGGTTTGACCCCACTCTCTTTGATTGTTTCTAATAAAATACGTGCAGCTTCCATCATTACTGTTGATCCGGCAGCATTATCCGTTGCACCTGTACCGGTATGCCAAGAGTCGAAGTGAGCACCAAACATTACCACCTCGTCCTTCAAATCTGTACCGGGAATCTCAGCTATGATATTGTGCTCCATTTCATCAGGGTTGGTATACTGTGCCTTCAATTCCATGGTTAGTTCAACCGGAATTCCCTTTTGATGGACTCTTAATATCCTATTGTAATGCTCGACTGATAATGTAGCTTGTGGAATTATTTTGGCATCTTTATTTTGCGCTCTGCCTTCTGCTGGCCGAGCTGCAGAGACAAATACCGTTCCTAGATCGCCCTTATAACTTCTATCTAAAATGGCTAAAGGTTTTTCATCATATAGGAATTGACGCAAAGCTTGGTTGAATGAAAAACCACCCAAGTTTCTGAAATTCCTGCGAGGACGAGGAGTAGGTTCAGGTGCATTAGCTAGTTTAAGGAGGCTTTCTGCATCATGTCGTTTAGCCATAGGTCCAAACCATTCTTTTGTATTTCGAATAGTATCAAGTAATACAAACTTGCCTTTCAATTTACCTTTGTAAGCTTCTAAGTCTTCTACTTTATCGGCTTGCAAATAGATAACTTCTCCTGTTACCTCTCCTTTTGTCGAAGGTGACCAGGCCTTAGGGTAAGCGATGATGGGCCAATAACTCGGAGATTTTGCGTGCATTTCGAAGTGTTGCAATTCCCATCCACGACCGAAAGGACCCCAAGATTCCAAGTGCACATTTTCCATGCCCCATTCTTTCAGGGTTTTCTCGGCCCAACCGGTAGCTTTATCCAACATAGGAGAACCGGTCAATCTTGGTCCATATACATCAGTCATCCAACCCGCTATTTCCATGGCTTTACCTTCGTCGAGGCCATGTTTTCGGATGATTTTATTTATATCTTCATTAACTGGTTCTTGCGCGATAAGTCCTACACTAAAGACTAGGCAGACTAGTAGGTAGAAAGTTTTGTTATTCATACTATATAAAATTTGGCTAAATATTAATAAAAAATACCCAAGACTTTAAAGGTACTAAAGTCTTGGGTATTTTCTCTGAGCCCTACCAGCCATCAAAGAAAAATAGCAGTTTTCTTATACTCCAACTGGAGGCAATAATCTAGGCCTAGAAGCCTACATCCAGTGTGATTCTTTTCTTTTCTTCCACATTTACTTTCGCATTGTGATCACCATATTCACAACTAATAGAGACATTATATATTTGGCCAGGAATATCTTTAAATATCGCATATCCTCCAGCTGTAGTAGTCGTTTGATAGGAAGTTTTTTCGTCGCTATTAGCAGTATTAGTCGTCGCTATTAATGAGACAATAGCACCAGCAATGGGGGCTTTGGTATTACAAGTTCCGCTACAATCTGGGTTGTGTGCTTCTTCATTGACAGAAACATTGACTAGAAGCTGCGTCCTTTGTTCGATTGCTTCTGTTTCTTCCAAGGGCTGAATTGCTTCTTGATTTTTTGAGCAAGCCACAAATAAGACGGAAAGAAAAACGAAGTAGAATAGTTTTTTCATGACGGATCTTTTAGATGAAATTATCTAGGGTTTTTAAATTTAAGGTATTTACTTGGCTACCAGATCTGTAGCCTACTAAAGATAGGGAATAGCTAGCGGACTTTGAGTGGAAGTTTTTGTCGTTTTTATAAATGTCGTGAATATTACACTTATGAAGGGTACATTTTCAATAAAAGCCTTTTCGCTAGGGATAATATGCGCTAAGTATGAAGTTGTTTTAAAATGCAGGTTGAAATTGGCTGAAGTATTGGAATTTAATGGTCTACACATAAATCAGCCATTTATTAAAATAACGCCTATTTAGAAACTGTCTCTTATACACATCTGACGCTGCCGACGAAGAGGATAGTGTA
>CAJXUM010001341.1 GCA_913060855.1 uncultured Lewinella sp.
CTCCCGACCGGAACCTGTCCCATCCCCGCCTCCGACAGCTCCTGCTGTCCAGCCATGTCCTATTGCTGAATTATCAAAGGTGCCTGCGTTAGGCGTTGCCCGCCGTAATTTACAACCATTGTATACCTACCCTTAGGTAGCTCTCGTATATCAAACTCCGTACTATTATTTCCTTGTACTAAATCAATAGTCGTAGTCCTCACCAACTGACCCATCGCATTATAAATCCTAATATCAGCCTCGCCTTCTACTGTTGAAGGAAGAAAGACATTGACCTTATCGATCGCTGGATTGGGGAATAGCTGCAAGGCGACTTCTTTGACGGGATCTATGTCGACGGATACAATAGGATGGTACTCGAATGTGCCATCAAAATCTACTTGTTTGAGTCGATAGTAGTTGATACCCGTCCGTGGATTTTCATCCAAGAATCGATAAGATTGTGTGATATCAGAATTACCGACTCCTTCTACCTTACTGATCGCATTGAATACTTTACCGTCTAAGCTTCTTTCGATTTGGAAAAAGGCATTGTTGGTCTCTGTTGCTGTTTTCCATTCTAACAGCACGCCTTTGCTTTTCTTCTCGGCGGTGAAGGAGAGAAGTTCGACGGGGAGTGGGTTGGATGCGCCGCCCAAGGTGGAAGCTAAGGTGAAGGGACTGAAATTGGAAACTAAATTTGAAGTCAGCCCTCCTAGTGCTGCTGTTCCGGTATTGGCACTTTGTCCTTCATTTTCCCATTCGTCATTATTGTAACGGGCTACAACTAAGGAGCTTGGATCGGTCACATCACTACTTGCTCGCCAACTTAAGCCGACTGTCACACTCGAGGTTCCAGTGGTTCGATTTAAGTTCCAGTATTCTAAATTACTAATGTGATCAATCCCATTTCCGGTCACGATATCAAGTCTATCGGTAGGAGTAGCCCGAACATACTCTGCTTGAAATACATCTGTCGCCACGCCAGGAGGCGAAATGCCAATGGGGGCATAGATGCCCAGATTTCCAGTTGGGAAAAGAAATAGAGAATTGCCCGTTTTGGCAATGGGACCATCAATAAAAGAATCTTTAGAACCTCCGACGACCGCAGCCGCCGAACCAAGCGTGAGCAATTTAACAGTCGTCGTCGTCAGATTACCTTGGGTAAGGCTTAGTGTGCCAGAAATAGAACGAGCATCATGTAATTCTACTCCATTCATATTGTTAATAGTCAAACTAGCAGGACCATTGGTGCTAGGGAAATCCAAGTCGGTGGTAAATTGCAGCGCTGATCCAGCATACTCAAGCACAGAGGCCGCTCCCATGAAACTCGGTGCAGTTCCGACCAAAGCGGCAGTACCTTGCATCGAAAGTGTACCATCCAAGGTAGTGCCTGTGGCGAAAGTCTTATCACCCGAGCCAGAAAGCGTAATGTTGTGATAGGCAAATGCGGCTACCGTTTGGGCCCCTGCAGCATTGTAATTAACGGTGCTAATACTCGCTGCGAAAGCCGCGTTGTCACTATTGATCATGCCCGCGCCCCCTACATTCAAGGTGCCTCCTATACCTGAAAATTCGATTCGCTTCGTAAAAGCATTCCCTACTACATCAAAACTGATTCCTCCATTGGCATTTAAGGTTCCCGTTGTAATATTGATTTGCATGATGCGGCTAGTCGTAGGATCGACTCCTGCAAAGGTCAACAAGCCACCAATGGTTGCTGTCCCTTCATTAACATTCCAGCTATAGGTGGTTGTATTTTGTGTAGGCTGGTTCAAGGTAGAACTTCCTGTCACACTGATACTGGAACCCATCCCTTGAGTGATGGAATTAGTGACGCTATTACCCCCGGCACTGAGAACTAATTCATCGCAGATGAGTGAACCACCGGCAGTCATGGTAATCGTTCCTGATCTATTATTGTCAGTAGGTGCACCAATAGTAACCGTACCACTGACAGTAAGTTGACCAATGGCACCAAAAAGGAGGGTACCCGTACCGGCAAATCCAGCGCCCATACCATCTACGCCTAGTTGTATACTGGCGCAAACGGCATCACTGACATTAATGGTAAGTGTGGCACCATTTCTAACAACAATGTTATCGGAAGTGGTTGGTGTAGTGGGAAATGCACTCCAATTGGCGCTACTGATGACAGTATAGGTAGCCGCATGCAGTATGGATAGTGGTGTAGTTATAAGTATAATAGAAGAAAGTATAATCCACCTGCAAAGCATAGCAGTGTGGAATTTTTTTGTTACTGTTGTCATAATATGTGTATTAGTGCGTTCATGAAAAGAGCAATTGCTCCCGGGATTTTTCGCCGACATAAAGTCGTTTCTCATAGTGTATCGTCGATTCGGTCTTGACAGGGTTTCAGCCTTGGCATTACATGGCCTGCAAACAAAGAGATCCTCTTTGTGGGCCGAAGAGTTTCTGGAAAACGGAAAATGTTAGGTTAACACATCATAAGCATGTTGCTATTTTCTCATAGTAAAATCTGTCAACATTAAGAGAAGGGAATAGGATCGACCAAGTAGATCAGTATTAGTGATTTAGGGGTCGATTTGTGAAGGTTATAGTGGGAATAGGTATGCAATATCTGTCTCTTATACACATCTGACGCTGCCGACGAAGAGGATAGTGGAGAT
>CAJXUM010001342.1 GCA_913060855.1 uncultured Lewinella sp.
TACACTATCCTCTTCGTCGGCAGCGTCAGATGTGTATAAGAGACAGAATTTATTGCCTGTAAAATCAGCCTATTGTCCCTGCCCTAAGGAGTAACCTCTTTCTCCATCAAACTCATACAAGTTCTCCGTCTTGATCACTTCCACTTCTTCGAGTAAGGCTTTTCCTAGTAATTCTGGGATAGAAGTCTGGGCAGCAGGATGGCCATTTTCCACTTCAAACCGGCACCGCCAATGATCCGTACAGAAAGTTTCTTCAAAACCTTCTGGCCATACTTTCACGCCACGGTTGGTGATCATACTCAACTTGATATCGCTATTCAATTTTTTCAATCTGGTTGCCAATACGTTAGAATCTGCGCCGGCCCAATCCACAAAAACATCGACTCCTTTTAATACTTTTTTCGATTTCTTTCTGCGTTTGTAGGTAGGAATGTTCAGTTTCACGTCCTTCGCATACTCAGCCATACGAAGTCGCTTCGGCTTTTGACCTAATCGTGCTATGATCGCTTCCGTGAAGGCTCTTGTCCCGAACAATTGCGTACTGATGCCTTCGGTGTAGATATCTTTGGTATGAATACCTTCTTCGATGGCACAAGACCAGGCATTTTTCACCACCTCCGCTATATCTTGTTGCCCAATTTGGTTCAACATCATCACCGCTGCTCGCAACAAACCCGATGGATTGGCAATGTCTTTGCCCGCAATATCTGGCGCCGAACCATGGATAGCCTCGAACATAGAACAAGTTGCACCTACATTCGCCGTTCCTGCCAAACCGATAGAACCTGAGATTTGAGCCGTGATATTCGAAACGATATCTCCATAGAGATTAGGCATCACCACTACATCGAATAATTCGGGTGTATCCGCCAATCTTGCCGCTCCAATATCAATGATCCAGTTATCAGATTCGATATCAGGATACTCTACTGCTATTTCTTTAAATACCCGATGGAAAAGACCATCCGTATGTTTCATGATATTATCCTTGGTAAAACAGCTTACTTTTTTTCTTTTGTACAACTTGGCATACTCGAAAGCGTAGCGAACGATTTTTTCACAACCAGGTCGAGTGATCAGTTTCAGGCACTGTACCACTTCATCCGTTTGTTGGTGTTCGATGCCTGCATACAAATCCTCCTCATTCTCTCGAATAATGACTACATCCATCTCCGGATGTTTGGTCTGCACATAAGGATAGAAACTTTTACAAGGTCTGACATTAGAATACAAACCTAAAGTCTTCCGCATCGTCACATTGAGGCTCTTATAGCCGCCGCCTTGTGGTGTGGTGATGGGTGCTTTCAGAAATATTTTGTTCTTACGAATACTATCCCATGCCGACTTATCAATTCCACTCGTATTGCCCGATAAATAAACCTTCTCCCCTACCTTAATCTCTTCCCATTCGATCCGTGCGTTAGCTGCTTTCAAAACAGCTAAAGTAGCATCCATGATTTCAGGGCCTATTCCATCTCCTTTGGCGAACGTTATTTTCTGCATTTCAATTTTTATTTGATGATGGCTCAAAAGTAAAATGATTTATTCATATACTTTTATTTATATATTTAATCAAAAACATAAACTATCATTTATACTTACTTTTCATCCCCCTTGGGACTTAAGGATTCCCCTTTAAGTTATCAGTACCCAATCCTTCCGTCCAGGAGAAGTGTCGCTGGATCAAAGCTTCTTTATGTTCATTGAGGTAATCTAGGAAGGCCCGGCTAGCTGGAGACAGGGCCTTGCCCTCGCGATATACTAGGGTCCAAGTAGTGATCATGGGTAAGCCCGATACTCGAATCAATTGTAATTCGCCATTGAGTAGTTCGTTGCGCAAGCCGATGAGGGGCATAATGGAGAATCCAAGGCCCGCATTGACTGCCTGTTTCACGGCTTCATTGGAGGTGAGTGATAAAGTTTGTTGTAGCGGAATATCATTTTGACTAATAAAGTTCTCCATCGCCATACGGGTAGCAGATCCTTGTTCCCTAAAAATAAGCGGCAAGTCACCGATATCCTTAGGGCTAAGCGACGATTGATTTAACTTACTGGATTCCTGCTTATTACCTACCAAATGAAGGCGATTTTCCATTAATGAAACCGTTTCTACATTGATGTGCTGTGGTAGCACCGACACCAAGGCAAAATCTGTTTCATTGTCTTCCAAAGCCTGAATGACCTGGTTTTTGTTGGTCACATCCATTCGTACATTTACTTGGGGATGCTTTCCTACAAAACCACTAAGAAAATAGGGCATCACGTATTTCCCCGTCGACACTACCGCTATATGAATACGCCCTGAAAGCAACCCTTTGTATTGATTGATCGTGGTGATCATCTCTTCATTTGCTTCCATGATACGGTTGCATACTTCTGCAATTCGGTAACCAAATTCGGTAATATAGAGCCGCCGCCCGATGCGTTCAGTCAAGGGGATTTCAAATTGCTCCTGCAGTTTTTTTAATTGGATGGATACCGCTGGCTGAGTGAGAAAAAGCGCTTTTGCCGCCTTGGTAATGCTCTCTTCTTCTACTACACAGAGGAAAATTCGCAATTGATGAAGGGTATAATTCATAAGCCTGTCTCTTATACACATCTGACGCTGCCGACGAAGAGGATAGTGTAGA
>CAJXUM010001343.1 GCA_913060855.1 uncultured Lewinella sp.
AGATCAGCCTCGGTCTCGTGGGCTCGGAGATGTGTATAAGAGACAGGTATTGAAATAGAAGAAGGGCAGCGCGCATTCGACCTAGCGCTTACCGAGGATATTTATGATATCAAAGCGGTCTTTGTTCCTTTCATACATCCCCTGGTTGGCCAGGTAATGATCAATGAAATTAGTCCCAATGACAAAAGAACGAAGGACTGGATCGAAATCTTTAACAGATCAGATAAGGAAGTGAGTTTAAAAGACTGGACCTTGGCAGATAGTAGAAATACCTTTGTTTTTCCTGATGTCAGCCTGGGGCCAAATGACTACCTGGTTGTTTGTGAAAATGAGGAGAAATTCCGGCGCCAATTTCCGCAGGCCTATAATGTGATCGGAGAAATGGGATTCGGCCTCAATAAGCGGGACGAGCGTCTGCAGTTGTTTTCCAAACTAGGTGCTTCTGTCGATAGTATTTCCTATGATATTCCACCCACTGATTCAACTTTTACACTGAGTCTCCTATTACCTACTTTGGATAATAGTGATATTGAAAATTGGGAAATCCGCGCTGGAATAGGCTCCCCCAATCTCCCCAATCCCTACTATGTGGAAAGTAGTATTCGTATGATTCAATCTCAATGGATGCAGGTAGGCGTAGCCGCAGGGGTATTTTTACTTTGTATTATCCTATTGGTGCTGAGGCATCGGCATATTTTGTAGGGAGGAGTAGATCTCTTTGTTCTTGTAGATTTGAGGGGGTACTTAATCGTTGGGAGTAACTTTTTAGTGTTGCGGGTTATGGGGTTGCGAGTTGCGGGTTGTGTCGATATATAACCCGCAACTCGCAACAAAAGCCACTAGCTTCCCGATTGGTCCCGATTGATCACCTCTGCAATTTGCTCGGTTTTCAAGTTCTTAGCGATAATTTTTCGTTCTGGGTTCAAGACATAGATTTCCGGTGTATGGTCTACGAAGTAGGTAGCGTATATCGCTCTGTTGGTTGGATCATAAACATGTGTCCATTCTTGCAAACCATTCTTGGCGATGTAGTTTTTCCATTCCGTTTGTTCCGTATTTAGTACAATACCAAAAACATCAATCAAGCCCTTATTTTGTTGGTAGAATTGAGCCAACTTTGGTGTTTCAATTGCGCAATTGTCGCAATTAGGATCGTACATATATACGACGATATAAGGCTTTTTAAGGCCATATAAAGACTTAGGTTGTCCATTTTGGTCATTAGCTTTTACATCAGGCCCAATTTTCCCTACCAAACTAGCAGCCATTTCATGGGCTCTGAGTTGTAGGCCATGCGTCTGTACTGAGTCGGACCAAAAAGCACGTTCGTAGGTGAAATAGTTTTGCACCATGTGTACAAAAACGGCCTCGGGGTCCATCAAAGTCGTCTTGGTAGGCTCATATTGTAATGTGATCCAATTAGCGAAAAACTTATAGTACTCGGGGCGATTCAACACCTTTTGGAGCAAGAAATCAGATGCCTGATTGATAGAGTCCGGATGCTGAACGGTGAGTTCTGTCATATATCGCTTCAACTTGTTGAGGATAACCGGCGTCCGCACCAATCGATCATCATTAAAATCCACATTATCCCACATATGGGTGCGGAAGTATCTCACCTGTGCATAAGAATCGATCGTACCATCAGGTTTTTTAAATTCCTTGATATCAGGATTTTGGCCGGCTATCTTAAATTTGGTAAAAAACGAATTGGGATGTTCCTTTTGTAGATTGGCAAGAAAATCCTTTCGCTTAACAATCTCCGCATCATACTGTGCTTTCACTTGCGTATGCTCAGGCGTACCCGGCGAAAGTTGCTTTAGTCGTTGCGAAATAGGCTCAAAAGCCGTTCGTTGCTGTCTTTCAAACGCAAAACTTTCATACATCAACTCATTATCAGGACTACCCGTAATTTTCATTTCTGTAGCCATCGCCCCTTGGCGAGTTACCACATCCATCGTTTGATCCTGGTCCAAGAGTAATTGGAAGTTGGAATTATCCGGTAGCAAAACAAAATACAAACCCGGTGTGAAACCATTGGAGTTGATAAATGCAAATTTCCCATTGGCATCCACCGCTGATGAATCCGCCAAGAACCTATTCTCAGCATATACCCCAATGAGCTTGGCTACCCCGCCTGAAAGCCCTTGCACTTGGATATTGATATTGGCCGGGCCGCCAGCAGTAGCCGTAATAACCGGTCCTGAAGCAGTAGTGCCCTGTTGTGCAGGATCCTTTGCCGAACAAGTCATCAGGAAAACAGCTAGGCCGATGATGAACAAAAAACGTGTCATAAGTATATTCATTTAATAGATATTGTCAGTTAAGCTTGAAACAAGGATCGAAAGTACGAAATGCTGGAAAATTGGGCGAATTTAATACACAGAAAGCAACGAAAGCAACCCAATAAGCGGTAAAAAATCATCATTTTTGTGACCAGTTAGTGACAAATCCCCTTCTTAGCTACTCTAGAAACTACTATCTTTGAATTTATAACGAAACGACTTATGAAGCAAGAAGATGGCCGTGTGGTTCGATACCTTCTATTACTCCTTTTATTCTCCTTTCCTACTGCTCTAGTTCTGTCTCTTATACACATCTGACGCTGCCGACGAAGAGGATAGTGTAGA
>CAJXUM010001344.1 GCA_913060855.1 uncultured Lewinella sp.
TCGGCAGCGTCAGATGTGTATAAGAGACAGAATCCCCTTATTATGGCGATCAATCCGCTAAATCAACTTCATTTTCGATTAGCAATCGACGGAATATGGCGGGTTTGTTTCATAAAAGACATCCATTTGGGGCACTAAAACGAGCACAAAACCGGCAAAAGCTCAATTTGGCTAAAATTAGACTTGGCTTTTTAAGCTGTGCAAGCAAGGTCGCAAACAAAAACAATAAACAACTGACAATCAAACAATTAAACTATAAAAAAAGAACCCAAAAACAAGGGGCATCAATAAAAAATAGAACAATTTATAAATAAAAAAATATAAAAAATACCAGATTAATGGTATATAGAACAAATAGGGAAAGACTATATTTGTAGCTGAAAATCATAAAAATGGGATCTATGTATCCTATGAGCAACTACTGAGTACGCCGATTAAACGAAAAGTATAACCGATTTTACAAATTATAACTCCCAACATCCCTTAAACCGCGTAATCCCATGACAAAGCAGTTACACTACCCCTCTTGTTGCGTCTGTAATATTCTATTTCCTGCCTCTATTTATTTTCCACCTTTAATTTATCAGACTTCATAATTTTATTAGGAAAAACTAATGACCTAAAGTGTCTTTTGCCCATGCTCTGCGTCTCAAAATAGCAACAAACAAACGCTACTATGATGATGGGCCTAATAGAATACCCTATGAAAAGCAACAAGCCCCTACACACTTTCGCCCTTATCTTATTATTGGCCATCACTATCGCCAATACTGCTTCTGCTCAAAGCTTAAGCCAGTCCTTTTCGCCTATAAACACCCAATTAAAAGAAACTAATTGTCAACCTCAAATCGTTGGCAAACACCTTCAGTTATTCTACAGAGATCGCAATGACTTGCCTAATATAGGCCAGCCAAAAGTTACTCATTCATGTGACGCATCTGTAGAAGTGCATAGTGACGAACAATACCACATGCTAGGATGTCTTTCTGAAGGTTTTACAAATTATTTCGCTATTGATCGATGGTCAGTAGCCAAGATTAAAGGTGACGGTGGGGTAGATGTCACCGGAGCTCCCAATTCAATATTGGTTGAAGGGGCCAATATTGCTCAGTCGAAAGTTCCAGCTAATGGTTTATTGCAATTTAATATTGCAATACCGGCAGAGGGGTTTATTACTTTTGATTGGCGAAATATTGGGGGCTCCAATCTTTTTGGCATCCAAACCAATACAGATGCTCCTGTGTGGGAAGAAGCCAACAATAACTTCTTTTCTATGCCGCTATCAGCGGGCGATCAGCTAGTTATCTACCTCCCAGCTGACCAGGACACGCCTTCTGAATCGCTCAACCATTACATTTCCAACTTCCAATTTCTAACCAATTCCATGGGCGTTGTAGTTCGTCAGTGGGAAGCTACGGATGAGGAAGGAAATGAAGACCACTTCACGCAATATATCTCCATCGAAAAGACGTCTTTAGCCCAACTCTTCTTTCCTGCGGCTACACAGACGAATAAAAAGCCGGAGCAAGCCACGCCAAAGTTGACTGGCTTTCCTGTCTTAGATCTTGATGGCAACCTCGGTACGACCAGTGATCAATATTTGCTGGAGGAAAAAGATGATGTTTTTGATTTGACTTGGACCGATGAGTTGATTCAAAACAAGGATGGTTTTTTCCTACAAAGAACCTGGGCCGTCGAAGATTGGTGCTCAGGTAGCACCTTGCAGAAAACGCAGATCATCCGACTAGAAGAAAGCCTGCAGCAACTTCCAGCACATCAATTGGACAATGCAACGGGTTTGAACCTTCATTTACCGCAACAAAGAGACTATTCTAATTCTAGCTATATAGATCGAGCCTTGAGTGCCCCTAGTTTCTAAAAGCATCTTTGGCACTCTTCTTCCTACTCACCTGACAGAGATATTCCTAGACACTTAGCATTGATAGTATATGCTGGGCAGGTAAATCTTTGGTATCTAGTCCACCTCACCACTACATTAAAATAATTATTTCTACCAATCTCTACTTTTAAAACAAAAAATTGGATAAATTTGTGAAAGTTTTAAATTTAACCATTCCTGTTTGTTTTTGTATAATAATGAAAAAGTAGAGTTATGATCTTCAGTGTTGTACGCGATAAAGAAAAATAGACAGGAAACTAAAACGAATACATGCCTTTGCGCGATGAATTTCCCCCTCCTGATTCAAATTATCTAGGTGGATCAAGCGATGGGTACGAATACCGGACCACTTTTGCGGGTATGAGTTTAAAACATACCTATAACATGGTAAGGCAATTTTTGAAGGAGGAAGGGTATGAGGATATCCCCGTACCCGAGAATGAAGAGGAATTAAATCTTTTTCGCCTTCCGACCCGTAATAAGCAGATCTTGCTATTCGAAGACAATGGATATGTACATAATCCAATAAAGATTTTATTTCCAATAGATCGAAGAAAGAAAAGGACGCTTACATTATGCCTTTATAATGAAGCCTATGCAGATCACTTATTGCGTTTTCATCGTGTATTTGAACGAAAGAAAAAAGCTTCTCCCCTATTACAGGAGGGCTAAATATAATCCCTGTCTCTTATACACATCTGACGCTGCCGACGAAGAGGATAGTGT
>CAJXUM010001345.1 GCA_913060855.1 uncultured Lewinella sp.
GTATTGTCGGCGAAGGGCAAATTTTCTGAATCACCTTCTAGTAATTCAATTACCGTGTCGAGACCACGTTTTTTTATTTTCTTTTTGCCAATTTCGAGCATCTCGGTCGAAATGTCGATTCCGATGATTTTATCTGGATGTAATCGCTTGACCGTTTCCAGTGCAACATCGGCTGTACCTGTTGCTACGTCCAAAATGAATTTAGGTTGCTCATTTCGGAGTTCATCAATCGCTTTTTTTCTCCAAATTGTATCTATACCTAGGGAAAGAAAGCGATTTAGAAAATCGTAATAGGGTGCGATACGATTGAACATCGTTGATACCTGGCCCTTCTTATTTCCCTGCTTAGCATAGGGTTTCACTTCATTACCCATTCTTCAAATTTTTGCAAATATAGACAGGCTGATGAACAAGACTAACATTACAGCCTGAAATTATATCTTCTCTGACCACAAAACACAAAAATGGTCAGTGGATCAAATTATGATGAAAAAACTTGCAAAGCCCTTTGCTTTGCTTTTACTTTACCCAAAACACGAAAATGTCGGCAAGGTTTAGAATTTTTGCATTTGCGGTGGGGGCTTTATTTATGTTCAATCTGTTGATGTGGAATAATATAGCCACGCTCTGGAGCGGGGGAGAAGCGGCCTTGTGGTGGATGAGCCACATGACACCGAATAAGGCTGGACTGCCGGGCTGGTGGCCTGGTCGACTAGGTACCCCTAGTTTGGATATAGCTTCAGCCCGTTGGATGAGTGGTGGTTTACTCATTCTGAGCTTGGTGCTATTCAATTGGATGGGGCAGAAGATATTCAGCCGCGAAAGAGTTCTTCTTACTTTGTTGGTATTAAGTAGTTCCTTACTGCTACCGATCTTGGGGAAAGTGGCCTCAGCTGATATGTACCTCTTCCTGGCTCATTTTGGCGGTTTCTTGAGTTTGGTTTTGTTCCTAAAGCGAGATAAGCTGGAGTGGCGAATGCTTGCCAATTTCTTTTTGTTGTTAGGTTTGTGGTTACAGCCCGTTTCTACACTTGTTTTTTGGGGTGTATTGGGCACCTGGTTGTGGCGGAAACATCCTAAGGCTTCTGGTCTTCAGATGCTTTATCTGGGCGTGTCAGCCATTTTTTATCTCCTCCTCCTTTGGGCGACAGGCTTTCTCAATTGGAACCCAGTAGGCTATGTATTTTCTATCAATACCCTTCCCATTGGAAAATTTATCGGATACAGTTTACTAGGCTTGGTTCCCTTCTTTGGCTATTTGTTGGGTGGAATCCGCGACAATTTCATGTTTTTGAAAAAAGGGGAGGAGCAAGCCATTATCTATACGGGCGGTTTATTGGCGGGTTTGTTGGCCTTTTCGGTGAGCTGGCAGGCTTTCTTAGCACTCCTTATCGCCAAACAAATGACGGTTTACTTCAAAGAAAATTATCCATTTCAGGACTGGGTAAAGACTGGCGCTATTTTACACTTGTTGCTGGTTTTTGCGGCGGCCTTTCTATTATTGTATAACGGCTTTATTTATTTCGAAGGAGAAGGTTATCGCGCCGGAATGTCGATTTCAGGCTCTTATTGGGCCTTGAGTTTTGTGGGAGTGATAGGATTGTACGGGATGCGTCGACCCTTAGCATTGGGGGCTACTTTGCTCAGTGGATTGATCGGTATGAGCTTTTTTTGGATGCAACTCTATCCCTTGGTGGAAAGTAAACGAGCCACGGTCATCACTGCTATTCAAGAAGTGAGGAGGCTGGCACCAGAGACGAAGGAATTGTTGTTGTTACAAGAATCCAAGCATAAATTTCCGAATATTGCTGTTTATGCCGCTCCCCTGTTTGACACGGTTTTGATTGCGCGCGATCCAACTGATTTTTCTAATCAACTTACAGAAAAGGATAGGGTAGGGATGGCAAAAGCTCAACACTTGCCGCTTATGCCGGCAGCCATATCAGTAGATACTTTGGGAACAAAGGCTTGGAGCACTTGGATGCGTCCTTCACCCTGGCTCATTTTGAATAATGGACCAGGGCAGGATTAAACCAGCTATCTGTTAAGCCCCTTGATAGATGATAAATAGGAGGACCAATAAAACTAGGGTGGAAATGGCCACTATTGCAAAGAACCTTTTACTTTCTTTACGTTCCTTCGCCTCCTTTCGTAATTGTTTTCTAGATCTTTTAGCCATAGCAAAATTTGATTTGATTTAGAAAATGCAAATTTGTGGAAAGCAAAATAGGAAAAAACGGAATAAAAAAGACTAAGGAAGGACTAAAAATGCTGTTCGTACCATTCAATTATTCTCTCGTCGGTCATAATATCTCTCGGTCGAATCGCCTGCTTGAGTACAATGCCTTCTAGGGTTCGACATCTACTTAGCGCTACATAGGTTTGTCCAAATTCAAAAGCGCCTTTACCCATGTCTATAATGACCTTGTCGAAGGTCTTTCCCTGTGATTTATGAATGGTGATAGCCCAGGCTAGTTTAAGGGGGATTTGCTTGAACGTACCGATGACTTCAGTTTCGATTTTACTTGGGTCATCGGGGTTGAGTTTAAACTTCTGAATTTCCCAATCCATGGGCTGTCTCTTATACACATCTCCGAGCCCACGAGACCGAGGCTGATCTCG
>CAJXUM010001346.1 GCA_913060855.1 uncultured Lewinella sp.
TATAAGAGACAGTTTTTAAGCAAGGCGAGGCTCGAAGAAGGAGAGTAGCCACAAGCTACGCGACTGATGAAGAACGAAGATTTGCTTAAAAAGATAATTTAGCTCCATACAAATTATTTTATAATAAAGTCTATTATTTAACTTTCGGAATATCAAGCAAGGGATGGCCCTGTCAAAAAATACGATTAAGTACGTTAAGTCATTGCACCAAAAGAAGTTTCGACAAAAGTATAATAATTTTATTGTTGAGGGTGATAAAATAGTGCGGGAATTATTAAGCCAAACTGCTTTCGAAATTGAAGGCTTGTATGCCTTGCAAGAATGGCTAGTTGAAAACGAGAAAAACATCCAGCTTCCCTCCTCGCAAATCCACCTTTGTTCGCCTACAGACTTGGATAGAATTTCTACCTTAAAGACGCCCAACCAGGTACTGCTTATTGTCCATATTCCTTCAGAAAGCCATTCAACTGACAAATTTAACGAAGCTTTAAGCTTATACCTCGATGATATAAGAGATCCCGGCAATATGGGTACCATCATCCGAATTGCCGATTGGTTTGGGATTTCAAATGTTTTTTATTCTAGTACCAGCGTAGAGTGGACCAATCCGAAGGTGATACAGTCAACCATGGGGAGCTTTTTGCGAGTAAGGGTGCAGGAAATGGAACTGGCTGATTTGCGTGATAGTTCACCGGGTGTGGCCATCTACGGTGCGGTATTGGAAGGTGTGCCCATTCATGAATTGTCCGGGGCGAATACGGGTATTATTGTGATTGGAAATGAAAGCCGTGGAATCAGCAAAGAGAATCTAGGGCTACTCAGTCATCGTATTACCATTCCGAAATCGCCATCTGGTGGAGCAGAATCACTGAATGCAGCAGTGGCGACGGGAATTATTTGCGCTAGCTTGACACGTTAAAAGTGGCTGGAGCAGATGATAGAGGCATCCTAAATGGTAAGTGGTGGTAATCTAGTTTAAATATTTGAGGACAGAATATTTTGGTTTGTTGCGGGCTGCCAAATATCGAGTTCTAAACCCGCAACCCGCAACAAACCAACCGTCCCCTCATTTATCCCTTCAGCGAACCATCTTTTTCAAGAATTTTCACCAATTCTCTTTCTATATGTTGAGCACCTCTCAGGTTGAGGGCTGCAATTTTTCCTTCTCGATCGATCATGAAAGTCCGCGGAATACTTCTTACGCCATAGGCAGCGGCAGGCATTGATTCCCATTTGCGAAGATCAGAAACATGGTATTCCCACGTCAATCCGTCTTGTGCAATGGCATTAACCCAACGATCCTTTGAGCGTTCTAACAATTGCTTGATCTTGTCTTCTGCACCCGCTAAGCTATTACGGCTTCGCGTATCTACACCATCCAAAGAAACACTAAATACGGTAAAACCTTGGTCTTTGTATTTTTCGTATACTTTTACCACATTTGGATTTTCTCGACGGCAAGGGCCACACCAACTTGCCCAAAAGTCAAGCAATACTACTTTTCCTTTCAGGTCAGCCAAGTTGTATTCTTTTCCAGTGGGACTCTCTAGTGCAATATTGGGAGCAGGCTCTCCAACACGTACCTTTTGAGTGGCCATCTTGGCTTGGTATTGTCGTTCTACTTGCGTAAGGTATTTGCCGTACTCCAAGGTGTTTTCATCGTTAGGCATAGCTGTTGTGAGCTTGGCTAAGGCCTTTTTCTGCATGTCAATAAAATCTGGGTTTCCACCTAAAGCCTTATAGGCAACGAAAGTACCTAAAAGAGGATTTGAGACGCTATCGATGAAATTCTCAATATCATCTGCTTGATATTTTCGATGAACTAAACCATTCATGATGTTGGCCAGCGATTGCGAATGAGGCGAGCCACTGATCGCAAAATTGTATTCCTGCAGCGTATTCAAATCGCCATTAAGGATAACCTTCCCTTCAGTGCCATCAAAAAATAGGTTGATGCGCTTGGCACCAATTCGGAAATTGTAGATACCAGGCGTTAGTGGTTGTTCAAAAGTTAGTTTGAAATTACCTGCTGCATCCATGTCCGTTTTACCCACCACGGAATTGGCTTTTCCCATAACAACTCGATCCAAGAAAACTTGGAGGTTTTGGGCATTGGCCATTGTTCCTTCTAGGCTTTGTCCTTCAGTGGCACAAGACGACATCGAAAAGGCCAAAGCAAAAAGGAAAGCAAGAGTATATAGATTCTTCATGTCCAAATGGAATTTATTTATATATAGCTAAAGTACAAATTTATTCTTCTCTAATAATTTTTGTGGTCAGCGCTTTAGGTGGAAGGATTGCGACCAAAGGAAGCAGGACTTTTATCTAAAGCGTTGACTCAAAAACACAAAAATTATCAGAGAACCAAATTTATAAAGGAATAGCGGCTTCTTACTAAGAAGGGTCGGGATTTAACATAGGCTTAAGAACTATTAGTCAAATCCACCGAAATATTCCTTAGAAAGAGACAAAGATAGTAAAGTAGGACAATTTCTGCGCTAGAAATGAGAAGTCAGAAGGTCCGGCCGCCGTCTCCTATACAGATAGGCAAAAAGCATTACGACTGGGGGTAGGGGTAGGGCAAACGCTGTCTCTTATACACATCTGACGCTGCCGACGAAG
>CAJXUM010001347.1 GCA_913060855.1 uncultured Lewinella sp.
CGAGATCAGCCTCGGTCTCGTGGGCTCGGAGATGTGTATAAGAGACAGATTTGTTTCCTTAATAGACAAGTTATATTGCCCAGGATATAGCAACTCCAAACGCCGCTTCACATTCTTCAGGCCAATCCCCCCATAATCTATCAAGGCATTGGCGGCCGACTGGCCCGGAGCGATACTATTGCTAATCGAAAAAATCAATGTATGCTCCTCAATATGGAGTTGCAGGTCAATCCAATTCTGTGTGGACTTAGATTGAGAAACATGCTTAAAGGCATTTTCCAAAAAGGGCATGAGTATAAAGGGCGCAATCGTCAAGCTAGCACTACCCAGAGGATCGATATCGGTATTAATTTCGAGTTGTGCATCCTGCCGGAGCTTTTCCAATTCAAGAAAATTTTCCAGATAAGACAGTTCCAGGCTAAGTGGAATCTGTTGCTCATTACACTCATACAATTGATAGCGCAGTAGATTAGAGAACTTAGCCAAAGACTCCGAAGCCATGTCTGGATTCTTGTGAATCAGTACAAAGATGGAATTGATAGTATTGAATAGAAAGTGCGGATTAAACTGAGATTTGAGAAACTTCAATTCTGTTTCCAGCTTTTCCTTTTCCAATATCTCCTGCTTTCGTTTCGACTCAATCCAATTCTTGGTCAGCTTGATCGACATGGCCAAGGCCATACTCGCCACCGTTGAATCCAGTGTGTTGTATTTGAATAGTGGCCAAAAATGAGCCGATCCAACTTGGAATAAAGCTTCGATACTTTGATCCGAAAACGCTCCGCCTACATGATACCCTAGCACGATTATCGAAGCAGTACAAAGTATGGTCAGGACTAAGAGCCCCAGATAAGCCGTATACCGGCCTCGCTCTAGGTATCGAGGTATTAAAAAGTAGAGATTAAAATAAACGCCTATTGCTTGGAAAATGACATAAAATGAGAATTTAATCCCATAAGGTAAGAGGGTAATATTCTGAGCGACCTGCCATAGGCTACCGGTATACAAGGACCACCATAGATAATGATAGACAAACCAAAATAGAAGATGGTAGATTTTATACTTGAAAAACCAGTGATATGATAATCGTTCCGCCAAGGTGAAAATGATTGATGAATATGAGATTCAGACTTCCGAAGTTGATCAGCCAATTTATGCAATTTTTGACGTAATTGCTGGCCATCTATATAAGCGGTAATGATTTGTTGCTCAAAGGTAGCTTTCCATTGATAAGCTGCAAAATGGACGCTAATAGGGGATAAATTCCAACATACAACCACTCATCAATCGATAGCCCCCCTTCAGCATATAAATAAGCGATGGAAAACTGCGACCTCGTTCTTTGCCTTTGTTTTCGACCCTTTCACCATTAAATCATCGTTTATCTATGAAAAGTCTCATCACCTTACTGTTATTTCTAGGCTTCGGTATTAATGTTCAAGCGCAACTCCACGGGAGTGTACTGAATGACCAAGAATCTCCACTCCCTTTTATCAATATCCGTTTACTAGCGGCCACCGATTCAACCTTTGTACGAGGAACCCAGACCGATGAAGAGGGGCAATTTACTATCGAATTATCTTCCCCAGGTCAATATCTTTTACGATTGACAGCTATCGGACAGGCCGATAAATATGTGGGACCCTTTACGGTCAATAGCATAACACAGGTAGTAAAACTAGGGCGTATCAATATGACCGAACAAGCCCTGGAATTAGAAGGAGTAGAAGTGCGAGCAAAGAAGATGCTCTTGCAACAAAATAAGGAAGGAACTGTGATCAATGTAGGAAGCAGTGTAATGACGCAGGGGAGTTCGGCACTGCAGGTCTTGGAACGATCACCGGGTATATTTATCGACCAAAGAAACAATACAATTGCGCTGAACGGTCAAAATGGCGTGTCTATTCTGCTGAACGGCAAAAGGCTGCAATTGACCGTAGCCGAAGTAGTGAGTATGCTCGAAGGAATGAGTGCTGATAATATCGAAAAAATAGAATTGCTGACTAATCCTTCTGCTAAGTATGAAGCTGCTGGAGCCGGAGGACTCATTAATATTGTGCTGAAAAAGAATAGAGAAGTAGGTACAAATGGTTCTCTATCCCTCTCTGGTGGATTTGGAGAAGGGCCCAAAACGATGAATAGCATTAGGTTGACTCATCAAAATACCCGGGCCAATTTATTGGCCAGTTATTCCTATACGCTTGATCATACGGCTACCGGTTTTCATGGAATTGGCTCCAATGTAGTTCCTGCACTTGGTGGGGCTTTCGATTTCGATTTTCGCAATAATAATGAGCAGAAACTCAGCAGCCATAATCTAAACTTAAGCTATGAGCGAAACCTGTCCAAAAATACACTACTAGGAGGTAGCCTACTATGGCAAAAAAGTCAGCGACGATTGGCTGTGCTCAACTTGGCGGACTACAATTTTAGCAGTGATTCGGTCCTTCACGCACGGATTAATATCAATGGTAATAACCAATGGAACAATGTAATTTCCAATATCTTTTTGGAAAGAACACTAGGAGAAAAGGGGAAAGTTAAGTTCGACCTGGACTATTTACGATTCGATAGCGAAAATCCTGTCTCTTATACACATCTGACGCTGCCGACGAAGAG
>CAJXUM010001348.1 GCA_913060855.1 uncultured Lewinella sp.
GTCTCGTGGGCTCGGAGATGTGTATAAGAGACAGATGATAAGGTGTTGGATGTCCAGCGAAAAGTAGTGGTAGAAGAATTCAAGGAAACCTGCCTTAATCAGCCCTACGGCGATGCTTGGCATCATATATCAGATTTGGCCTACAAGGTACATCCCTATCAATGGCCGACGATAGGGAAAGTACCCAAACATGTGGAAGATGCTACGATGGAGGATGTTAAATCCTTTTTCTTCAATTACTATCGTCCTAATAATGCCATCTTGGTTATTAGTGGGAATATAGGCGAGGACAAGGCACGACACTTAACCGAAAAATGGTTTGGTGATATCCCAGCGGGTGTTATTCCTTCTAGGAATCTCCCCTTGGAGCCCCCACAGCAAAAGCTACAACAGAGAATAAATCGAGCAAAGGTTCCCAATGATGCATTGTATTTGGCTTTTCATAGCCCATCGAGAACACATGCTGATTTTTACCCTACCGATCTTCTTTCGGATATTCTGTGTAATGGTTCTTCTTCCAGGCTCTATCGTCGCTTGTTGAAAGAGCAGCAATTGTTTACCCAAATCGATTGTTATCTGACGGGAAGCGTGGATCCAGGCTTATTCATTATCGAGGGACACCCGGCCAAAGGCGTAAGTCAAAAAGAAGCTGTAAAAGCGATCTGGAAGGAATTAGAAGAAATAAAATCTACGCCAGTACCGGATAGAGAGTTACTAAAGATTAAAAATCGTGTAGAAAGTACGCTGGTTTTCTCCGAATTGAATGTATTGAGCAAGGCGATTAATATTGCCTTCTTCGAATTATTGGGAGATGCAGATTATATCAATCAGGAAGTGGAATTCTATCGAGCCGTCACGGCAACAGATTTGTTACGTGTAGCTAATCAAATGCTGAGTCCAGCGAATTGCTCCGAACTGTATTATCATGCGCAGGAAGCCTAGGCGCTGCTCGTGAACAGAGGCAATAAGGCAGGCTTTTAAGTAATTATTAAGCCTGCCTTATTGCTGCCGTTATCGGTCCCCTTTTACCTCTTCAGGGAATAATTCTTCCAATTTCCGCTGCAAGGCCTCTCCTCTTAGTCCTCTAGCCAAGATCTTTCCTTCCCTATCTAGCAGTATTGTATGAGGAATAGATGACACACTGAATGCTTTAGCCACAGCGTTGCCCCATCCTTGTAAATCACTTACATGCTGCCAAGTCAAGCCATCCTTTTCGATCGCCTTTAACCAAGCATCCTTCTTTTTATCCAAACTTACACCTAGGATTTCAAAACCATCCGCTTTGTATTTGTTGTACAAAGATACCACATGTGGATTCTCGCGACGACAAGGACCGCACCAGCTCGCCCAAAAGTCAACCAAAACCACTTTACCTCTTAGGTCATGTAGATTAACATCTTGGCCTTCTGGTGTTTTCTGCGTGAAATTCGGTGCTTCCCCCCCTACCATCAACTGTTTGGCTCTTTCAATTTCTTTGGCCAGCGCTCGGGTTGCTTCCGGGTCACTCCCTTTGAAAGTCTCAATAAAAGCACTGGCGAAATAAGCGTAATTGGGGTGGTTTTTCTTCTTTAGTACAGTTAGTGTCCCACCATAAGCCAGCTTTTGTGCGCTGGAGGCAGCAGGCCATTTATCCAGTTGAGTTTTGATCATTTTCTGATGTTCTGCCACCGGCAAGCCCAGACCACTCAAAGTAGTAGCGTATGCTTTGAAACCTTCATAAACCCATGGAAGATTGTTATAAGAAGTATTATCCCAGTCTACATAGTTGAAATATCGCTCGGCGAAATAAGGAATTTCGTGCTGGTAATCTCCGCCGTGATTTTGGTAGCTCAAATAGGTATTGAGTGCCATCACACTGCCTAAATATGGATCGGCCGCCTTCAATGAATCTAAATAAGCCAATTTTGCCTGATCCAAATCCCCCAATTGCTTCTTCACTACGGCCAATTGACCTTCATCTTTATTGGTCAAGGCTCGACGAAAACGGCGCAAATAGGTAGACGTACTATTCTTAAACTCATTGATTTTTCCACGAACTTCATTGTAAGAAACATTTACCGTTGAACCAATTGTCCGGCTATTTCTCAGATTCCGACACTCTCCCAGTACTTCTACACCATCCTCCTTTCCTATAATAATTGGGAAAGTAGAACGTGCATTGGGTCCAATATGGAAAAAATCTGGCTCTCCATAAGGTAGGGTAAACGTAAAGTATTCACCTTCTAACTTCGCTGACTTAACTTGTTGGAATTGGAAACCATCAAATTGGTAAAGATTCATATTGTTACCACAATCCGGTACTTTTACATTTACTTTTACTCGCTGTTGAGCAGAGATAAAAAGTGGAAAAGCAAGGACTAAGCCTACCATCAAAGTCGAGTAAAATCTATTTCGCTGCATGAGCTATATTTTTCGGAACTCAAGATCAAATAAGCTATCTACGGAGTTAATTCTTATTTGTCAAGTCCCATATTCAAAGAAACTGTTCAAAATTAGCGGTATTTCAACAGAAATAAAAATTTTCTATTCTTCGATCTATAATAGTAGCTGATCGAAGAAGCTCCTTGGTCTCTGTCTCTTATACACATCTCCGAGCCCACGAGACCGAGGCTGATCTCG
>CAJXUM010001349.1 GCA_913060855.1 uncultured Lewinella sp.
TCTACACTATCCTCTTCGTCGGCAGCGTCAGATGTGTATAAGAGACAGTTCCTTAAATTTGGTCGAGATGATGAAAGCCAATCCGATCGCCTCGGTGTAGAATATTCCACCAAGATCGGATATGATGCCAAAGAAATGGCTAAGTTTTTTGGTGTACTGGATCGCGTTTCTGGCGGGGCAGAAGGTCGTGTCCCTACTTTTATGTCCACCCACCCGGATCCGGCTGATCGTAATGTGAAAGTCGAACAGATGGCTAGGGAATGGCAAGGAAAGACGCCCAATAAAGACTTTGATGTCAATAGAGATAGCTATCTCCGTATGATTGATGGCATTGTTTATGGGGAAGACCCCAGACAAGGTTTCGTGGAGGAAAATAACTTTTACCATCCTGAATTGAAATTCCAATTTCCTACGCCTATTGGTTGGCAAATACAAAATTCGCCTCAGCAAGTAGCCATGGCTCCGGAAGGTGGCAAAGCCATGATGATCATGAATATAGCGCAGGGACAGTCTCTAGAAGCTGCCGCTACCGCTACCAATGAGCAATATAAATTGAAGACGATCTCTTCGCGAAATACAACGGTGAATGGCTTACCTGCTATCGAGATGGTTTCAGAGATGGTCAATGAACAACAACAACAGCAGCAGCAGCAAGCACAACAGCAACAAGCTGTGCGTATACAAACGTACTTGATCCTTTATAATAATATAATCTATCGTTTTCTTGGTATGTCGTATGCACAGGACTTTGCCACGTATCAAACGAGCTTCCTTAATACCATGCAGCGTTTCAGTCGACTGACTGATCCTAATAAAATCAATCGACAGCCAGAACGCATTGATGTACAGCCCGTACAACAAGCTAATAGTACACTGGCCGATGTATTTCGTACTTATGGTTTAGATGCTAAACGACATGAAGAATTTGCCGTCCTCAATGACATGCAGTTGACAGATCGGTTGCCACAAGGAATGCTAATAAAAGTTTTGCAACGATAAACGACTTTAGCTTCAAAAAGTATCAGCGATCAACGAGATGCTAAAATGGCATCTACTAATCGGTGTGAATGTTTCCATTACCGCTCTGAGGTAGGCATTCGCACCGATTTTTTATTTTACCCCTTTCTTAGCGATGCATTTCCAAACCACACTACTGGACATTTTAGATTTATGCGTTTAAAGGATGAACGTTTAGTAGCCATTTTGTTGGCCTCAACTTCTCTACTTTAAACCTACCCAGCAAGAAATGTCCAGTAGTTTGTTTCCAAACATAATATGGCCGACAGTAGCTTGATGTTTTGCAAATTAGGAAGAATAGATAATTTGCGGAATACTAGTTTTTTCCTATCTTGTCACATTGGAAGTACTGTCCACATTAGCAGATTAGTGCTGCATTGATAATTTTGCCTATCATCATCTTCTTTTAACAGCGACATTGAGTTCTACCGCATTCTATTATTTTTCTTCTACTAGGTAGAATAAGAATGCATACTGCTTATTTTCTATTGAATACAACTGCATAACTATATGAAGAGGGTATATCGAGAAATAACTCCTGTGACAAGCAAAGATGTTTTTCGGGTATTTAGCTATCCCGAGGCAGAATTCAAATATCCTTTACATCATCACCCCGAATATGAGATTAATCTAGTCCTGAATAGTAAAGGAACCCGTATAGTAGGCGATTCTGTAGGAGAATATGAAGATGATGAGTTGGTCTTGTTGGGGCCTTACATTCAACATTGTTGGGATGGGGCGGCACATGTGGCGGACTCTGGTGTGGTCCCTTCAGTGATTGTGGTACAATTCCATAAAGACTTATTTAGTAATAACTGGTTGATGAAGGAAGCTTTCATCCCAATCCGGATTTTGTTGGGCGAGTCTTCCCGTGGCTTGGAGTTTTTTGGAGAAACCAGAAAGAAGGGGATTGAGATTTTAAAAGGCCTCTCGAATCTATCGGGATTTCCTGCCACTTTAGCCTTCTTCGAGTTTTTATATATTTTGGCTACATCAACAGAAAAACGCCAGATCGCCAGTGCGGGTTATGTGGTACCTACGCCTTACTTCCGCAATAAACGGATTGAAGATGTGTACAACTATATCAACCAATACTTTAAGAAGGATCTACAGTTGGCGGAAGTAGCGGCGGTTGCCAATATGAGTCCTTCTGCCTTTAGTCACTACTTTAAGAAATGCTCTAACAAGAGTTTTATTCAATTTTTGGTAGAAAAACGGGTGAGTTATGCCTGCAAAATGCTCTTAGAGACGGAATGTACAGTCCGGGAGATTTGTTTTGAGTCAGGTTTCAACAACCTTTCCAATTTTAATAGACTGTTTAAGAAGTACAAAAAAGTTACGCCAAAAGCTTATCGGTTGTCATTGGAAAGAGATTTGCTTCATGCCAAACATGTAGGGCGATTTTTCGCTGTAGATTCGGAAAAAGAGAATTAATGCGATTGGTTGTACTTTTGAGCTAAAAACTGATACTTTTTTGATCTAAAACTACCTAGTATAGTACAATTTGGTTACTTTCGATTTCCAATTTTACTTCGGTATATAAAAGAATAACCGCTGTCTCTTATACACATCTCCGAGCCCACGAGACCGAGGCTGATCTCG
>CAJXUM010001350.1 GCA_913060855.1 uncultured Lewinella sp.
ATCTACACTATCCTCTTCGTCGGCAGCGTCAGATGTGTATAAGAGACAGACATCAGACACTTCTAGTTATCAGTCCTCTTTACAAATCAATACTGACCAGCCTAAGAGAAAAACTAAACCTCTTACCTCCAAGTGCAGCTATGGCAGGATTATATTCCATGGTAGACAATAATATCGGGGTATTCCAATCTCCAGCCAATATCAGTGTAGGATCTGTTGAAAAACCTGCTGTTAACATAAGCAATAATGAGCAAGAAGATCTCAATATTCCATTAAATGGAAAAGCGGTTAATGCCATTCGAACCTTCCCCGGAAAAGGCGTATTGGTATGGGGAGCACGTACCCTGGATGGTAATAGCCAGGACTGGCGTTATATCAGTGTGCGGCGAACGGTGATCTTCATTGAGCAGTCCATTAAAATTGCCGCTGAGGCTTATGTTTTCGAACCCAACACCGCTTTGACCTGGACGAACCTCAAGGCTTTAGTTACTAATTTTTTGACTAATGTATGGCATCAAAGAGCTTTGGCTGGTGCTACCGCTGACGATGCCTTTAGTGTTGATATTGGCCTAGGAGTGACAATGACGCCCCTTGATGTTTTGAATGGATTTATGAAAATGACTGTAAAAGTAGCGGTTACCCGCCCAGCAGAATTTATCGTCATTACTTTCCAACAGCAAATGCAGAAATCTTAAGGATTATTCCACTACTTATAGCATTAATAAAATCCATTCCAATAAAGTAAAATATAATGGCAGGTGAAAAACAAGAATCCCCGTGGCCCGTACCGAAGTTTCATTTTAAAGTAACCATCGGAGGTGTAGGCGAAATTGCCTTTCAAGAAGTCTCAGGCTTAGATACAGAGCATGATATTATTGAATATCGTACAGAGGATAGTATTGAATTCTCAACGGTTAAAATGCCAGGTTTGCGGAAAGCCAGTGATATTTCACTTAAAAAAGGCATGTTTAAGGATGATACGGCGCTGTTTGATTATTTCATGCAGGTCAAGATGAATACGATCAAACGGGAAACGGTCACTATTCAATTATTGGATGAAGAGCATTCACCTCTGTTTACTTGGACGCTCAAAAATGCCTTCCCGATAAAGGTGACAAGTACAGATATGAACGCCCAGAATAGTGAGGTGGCCATTGAAGAGATGACTTTGGCACATGAAGGGGTAACTTTTGAAAAAGCCTGATTCTATCAGATGAAAACCTAGATAATGAATAGATTTCCCATCACAAAAAAATAATCAATATGGCTATTTCTCCCTTAAAAGGAGCTATCAATGACGTAGGTGTAGTTATAAAAATAGACGGAACCGCGATTGATTAGAGTGTAAATAGCGAAAGCACTATCTTGATCAAGTGTAGCCATAAAGCGGTACAGCTGACCATGGGAAGGAAAAGCGTCTATTTTTCTCGTTAGGTATTACAGTTAAGAGGTAAAACTATACCTTTTATTAGGTATAAACCTCTTTCCTCCACATCAAGATGCGGTTCTCTATTTTGAGAATCGGCTTACCTTTGTTGAAAGTAATTTAGAATTAAAACTCAAACGTTCCCTCATTTCATATCCTGATGCTATGTCAAAAACAATATTTTTAAAAGCGGAATGGCGCAAGCTCATCCTCGCCAATTATGAGGTGGATCCAACTATACTGGCTGCCTATGTCCCGTATGGAACAGAGATTGATCTCTGGCAAGGCCGTTGCTATGTGAGTCTGGTGGGATTCATGTTTTTAAATACAAAAGTGCTAGGCGTAAGTATTCCCTTTCATCGAAATTTTGAAGAAGTCAACCTTCGCTTTTATGTCAAATACAAAGAAGATGGAGAGTGGAAGAGAGGCGTCGTTTTTGTGAAGGAGCTAGTACCTAAAGCGGCCATCACATTTGTGGCCAATACCTTGTACCAAGAGCATTACCAGACCTTACCGATGCGTCACGATTGGGGCAAGGGGGCGGGCAAACAGCATGTTCGTTATGAATGGAAATTGAATGGTCGCTGGGATAAATTGCAGGTAGAAGCGGCTACAGAAGGGCAGCCTTTAGCGGAGGGGAGTGAAGAGCAATTCATTACCGAGCATTACTGGGGATATACGAAGATCAAAGAGAAAGTGACCTATGAATATGCCGTTGAACATCCGGCTTGGGAGGTCTATCCGGTACTGGATTACCATATCGATATTGATGTGGGAAATCTCTATGGGGATAACTTTGTAGCTCCTTTATCCCAGGAACCACGGTCGGTTTTCTTAGCAGAAGGCTCAGAAATTATTGTACGTGGAAAACGGAAACTGTGATCAGAATGCTTCCCGGATATTGAAGTAGAAACCAGGCGTTTGAGTACCAAAACCAAAGTCTAATCGGAAATTGATCTGTTCTTCTGGAAGAATCATAACGCGGACGCCAACGCCCATGGAGTATTTCCATTTGCCATTGAATAAGTCAGCATAAGTAGAACCCACATTTCCCAATCCGAAAAAACCAATGAGCCCCCATCGTTGCCAGAATTTAAGTTTATCATCTCCGGCCAACCAGGTCTTTCGCCCCAAAGGAAGGCGATACTCCTGTCTCTTATACACATCTGACGCTGCCGACGAAGAGGAT
>CAJXUM010001351.1 GCA_913060855.1 uncultured Lewinella sp.
TCTACACTATCCTCTTCGTCGGCAGCGTCAGATGTGTATAAGAGACAGCAGTTATAGTAATCATCTTTATCTAGATGTAATGGCGCAACATAAAATGCCTGTGAATATTGCTGGTTGGCATATTTCATCAAAATATTGTGCTGATAATCTGATGCATTTTTAGCCATTGCCCTCAAACCAAAATACATAGTAGGGTCATCGTCCAAGCCATGTTTTTGACGAAATTCCCTGACAGACTCAAGAGTGCTTCTGTTACGTCTTGTTGAAGGAATGACTTTTGATGCTGGTTCCAATCCCTTCGAAACTTTAAACTGCATAAAGAATGCAAATCCAGAGTCATAAAACCTTTTATCGGCTCCTGTCAATTGCTCATCTATATCTAAAAGGCGGAATGGAGAATCTTTTGACATCCACCCAAAAAATCCAGAAACATCTGATTCGATCTGTTTTTCAGATAGATTTGTCTTAATTACGTATTTACTCATTCGCGATAATTTCTACTTTGGGTTGTTCTACGCATAGCGCCGCCAATACGAGCTGCTTTGTAGTGTAAGCGAAGCCGCAACGGAAAAGCCTTAGCTGTGATTTGTATTGTTATGAGCCATTGTCTCGCCTAAACTGGTCTGAAACCCACTCGCCGGTTAATGACTTTGACTGAAAAAACATCAAGCAATAAGGCAACACAATTGTCAGAGGAATTTGCTCAATCCGGAAAAGATGAGTTCTAAACGTTGCATCAGTTACTCTATTTCCCTTTGCAAGGTTACTATCAAACCTAGTTTTTACCGTTTCCCCTTCATAGACATTTATCGCTAGATCAAGATGATTGAGAGTTGCTGATCTGAATTTTGCTCCGTACCGACTGTCAGTATCAAGGTGGATGCAGCGACCTATGAGTAGGTAATTCTCATGATTAGGATATGATAACTCTTCAATCATCATACTCAGATTGCCCGACGAATTTCTCTTTGCAACAACATCAAGTCTCCGAACTCCGCGCACGTGATAATCCCAATAACGATCTTTATCATCTCTGGGATTTTCTGGCGCATCAAGGATATAAGATGCTCCCTCTTTATTGCGATGCCGAATTTTTAGCTGTTTCCACCAGTTCGGATTAGCAGGAATGAGTATACTTTCACATAGAGTTGCTGCCGGCTCAGCACTATAGGCACGACTGGGATCTATGCGAATGAAAATTGGCTGATCTGGAAAAGCCATTTTGCTAGAGGTATATATAGCAGGAGGAAGGAGGGGGTCTAGCTTGTAGTAAAAACCTTTTCTCTTAAAAATCTCAGAACCATAGACGCAATCCAAACCGCTGGAATCCAATAGTTCATTATCTCTGGATCCGTTTTTTTTGGTTCTTACTAGGTCGTACAACGTGATGTCCTCGGAAAATATGGGATCGTTTATATCGTACTCTTTACATCTCACGATTAATGATTTGACATCAATAGCCCTAGATATATCAAACAGGTAAGAAAACAAAGCCATTCGATCATCAGAACTAAAGCTTTTGAAATACCCAATGTCGAGATACCCCGACAAACTATCCTTATCCTGTTGAGTAAGGAGTGGCTTTCTTACGGCAATTATCTTTCTAGCGGTTTCTGGATCGTCCCGTGTTAGATCCTCGACGAAATCTTGTGCAGTCAAGCATTTACTTATACAAAAATTTACTGCCTCATCAACGCTATCAAAGTATTCGTCTAAATCCATACTAAAGTCGCCCCTACACTTCAGGCGTTTTTCTCATAACGCCCTAAATAAAAGGCAGGGCGTTAGTCCTGTCCTTTATTGATTTGTTTGTTAAATAGCGCTTGAGCATCATCTTTCAGCGCGTGAACGAGTAACCAAATTCCAATAATAAAAATTGGGATCCCTATAAAAAGCGCTGATGTGCTAAGCCCCACCAAGATCAGAATAACTCCTAGCCCGACTTTCCCAGCCTTTGTTTTCTCCAACGGCTCTAAAGGGGTAAGGTCAATTTCTTCAGCATATTCTTTATCCTTTTCGTATTTGAATATTCTCCAACCACGATAGGTCATGTAGATACCCAGTGGAATCATTGGAATACCAATACCAATCCCTGCAGAAGCGAGCCCAACTCCGCCTACGAAGATTCCAAAAGCAAGTATTCCTAATCCGATAATTAATTGGCCAACAGGCTATCTCGATATTCGATTGTGCTATTTAACATTTGTATAGTGCGCATGCGCACTTACCCTACCCTACTGCACATCATCTCCGCACGTTTATTTCTTTAATACTCACTTTAACCCGTTGTTATTTAAATATGCCAGATGTCACAACACAAATAAGACGAAGATAACGGTGCACACGACTATCTGAATAGTACTGCATGCGCGCTTATCTTGGCACTTAGCCAATAGTAGAGCAGGAAAATAGATTTGAGTAATGATCAATATAAACAGATGCGCTAATACAGTAGATAACGACTAACTAAAGAAGGACAAATGACCTGATTTTTTCGTTGGAAGTACAATTTTGGAGACGGTGCTAATTCGTAGCACCAAGAGAGGGATTGATCGCTTTAGCCTCTGTCTCTTATACACATCTCCGAGCCCACGAGACCGAGGCTGATCTCG
>CAJXUM010001352.1 GCA_913060855.1 uncultured Lewinella sp.
TTTGGCTTGTTCCAAGGCAGCTGTACGTACATCATTATCATCCACAATCCATTTAGCAAAACCAATGGCGTCTTCGACCTTGATGCCGAGATCGTCAATTCTCTTTTTTAGGTCTTTTAAGCTTCCCCCTTCGGCCATGTATTTTTGTAGGGAATTGACCCAAATCTCTATACCATCATAGCCTGTAGCGGCCGCTAATTCGATTTCTTTGACAATACCTAAGGATTGCCCCATAATCGTACTGGTATTCAAACAGAAGGTAAAGCTATGTGCGCCGCCTTTGGCTAGATTCGGTTTTTGATCTACTTGTCCAGCAAGAAGTTGAGGAGTGGCTAGTGCTCCGCCTAGTGCAGCAGCTGTGCCTAGCATCTTGCGTCTAGAAATGAGTTGGTCTTTCATATTCGTTTATTACTTAAAAGCCTAAATATAAGTAAATTCAAAAGCTTTACAATTGCCGGAGCTAGTGAGATGAACAAAATATTGTTTACATTTATAGGGTATAAAATAAACCAACAAAACAAGATGCTCGCTGTAACATTTATAACAAAACGACAGATAGTTCCACTGCTGCTATTAGTCCTGTGTATGGCCTGCCATCGAGAAGGCAGTAGGGACGCTACGGGGATGGTGGATTACAATTTTGACATCAAACCCTTGCTCTCCGATCGCTGTTTCGCCTGCCATGGGCCAGATAAGAGTAAACAGGAAGGAGGACTCGCGCTACATGATCCGAGCTTAGCCTTTAAGGCACTGGAAAGCAACGCTAAGCACTTTGCTATCGTACCTAAAAACCTGTCTAAGAGCCAAGTGTATCAGCGAATCATGAGTGATGATCCCGAGCAAATGATGCCCCCACCTGATTCTCACCTTTCCCTCAATGAGGATGAAAAAGCGTTAATTGCCCGTTGGATCAAGCAAGGGGCGCAGTATGATCCTCACTGGTCTTTCATTCCCCCGAAAAAAGCGGAGCAGCCCAAAGTTAGTCAGCTCGATTGGCCTAAAAATGAAATTGATTTCTTTGTTTTAAATAAATTAGAGAAAAAGGATATCCAACCGGCTGCCCAAGCAGATAAGGAAATGCTCATTCGCCGCTTGAGCTTCACGATTCGTGGATTGCCGCCCAGCTTGGAAGAAGTGGAAGCTTTTTTAGCTAACCAAGACCCAAATGCTTATGAGGATTTAATTGATGAATTCTTGGCCTCGCCAGCTTATGGCGAACGAATGGCCTCACATTGGCTGGATGTAGCCCGTTACGCAGATAGTGATGGGTATTTGGATGATAAGCATCGCGATTTTAGTCCTTGGCGAGATTGGGTCATCCAAGCTTTTAACCAGAATCTACCTTATAAAGACTTTATTACTTACCAGTTGGCTGGAGATCTCTTACCGAATGCCACACAGGAGCAAATACTAGCCACGGCTTTTAATCGACTGCACAAGAAGAACTCTGAAGCTGGAATCGTTTTTGAAGAGTATCGGAGCGAATATGTCACTGATCGCACCAATACGCTAGGAAAGGCTGTCATGGCCCTCAGTTTGGAATGTGCCAAATGCCATGATCACAAATATGACCCGATCAGCCAAGAAGAGTACTTTCAATTGTACGCCTTCTTTAACAGCACCCACGAAATGGGGCATGCCGTATACGGGCCGGATCAAACCCCAGGACCATCACTATTGCTCACTGATGAAAAAATGGATGGTAAAATAGCTTACTTGGAAGGACTACTTGCCGAACAAGAAGCTAAGCTAGAGAACGAAAAGAAAAAGGTGCCAGCTCATTTCAAAGAGAACGAAAAGAAAAAGCTAATCCAGCCCGAGGATATCCAACAACATCTAGATAAATTGGAAGTGGCGCACTATTCCTTCGATAAAATTATAGCAGCAGAAGGAGAAAAAGCAGAAACACCCAATCTCCGAAAAAGGGGGGAGAATGCCATATTGCGAAATCCGGTATTAAAACCCGGTAAAAAGGGGCAAGCTTTTTTTGTAGATGATTTAGCGAGTGGTAGAATCCCTAAAGGGGTAGGATTATTTGAACGGACGGATCCATTTACGCTCGATCTTTGGCTCTATCCTGATACAGTATATAAAGAGGCTGGTATTTTATTGCATTGCGAAAACCTTCGTTTGGGACTAAAGGGCTATTCGCTGCACCTCAAGGACAATCGACTCTCCTTTATCATGGCTCATTCCTGGCCACAGAATGCAATTCAACTGACTACAATTTCACCTTTGGAACCACGGAAGTGGACCAAAGTAAGTGTTACTTATGATGGTTCCAGTCAAGCCGATGGCGTAACTATTTACACAGATGGCGTAATAGCCGAAACGCAGGTGGAAGAAGATCACCTATACAAAGGCATCCTGTTTGAATGGAATATTCATACCTACGGTTTTAATGGAATGACCTTTGGACAAAGAGATAAAATTAAGGCTTTCATAAATGGAGGCTTGGACGAAATTCGGATTTTCAAGGACGCCTTAAGTCCGCTTGAAATCCAGATGCTTTATGATCCCGTTCAAGTAAGAAAGCAAGTAGAAGAACCAGATAATTTAGCCCTGTCTCTTATACACATCTCCGAGCCCACGAGACCGAGGCTGATCTCG
>CAJXUM010001353.1 GCA_913060855.1 uncultured Lewinella sp.
ATCTACACTATCCTCTTCGTCGGCAGCGTCAGATGTGTATAAGAGACAGGACTAAGGCTGCACAACATTTTACCCAAAGCGATGGCTTAAGGAATACACAGTTTAACCTAGCTAGCCAATTCAAAGATGCCAATGGTAAGCTCTATTTTGGAGGCACTAATGGCATTACCTATTTTGATCCCAATGAAATAAAATTAAATCAAAACCTCCCAATCGTTCAATTGACAGAGGTGTTGGTCAATAGTAGTGACACCCTGAAAGGATATGATTTATCAAAGGTGGAGGAATTGATTTTCCCCTATACAGACAATACGCTTTCCTTCAACTTTGTGTCGATAGAATATAGTGCGCCACATGAAAACCAGCATGCTTATTTTCTCGAGGGCTATGATAAAGATACGGTGAATACCGATACTCGTGGTTTTGCTCATTATCCTAATTTACCCTATGGTCGTTATACTTTGCGACTGATGGGGAGTAACTCTGATGGGGTTTGGACGCCTGAGCCTAGAGAATTAGACATTATTATCCTTCGACCTTGGTACCACACTTGGTGGTTTCGAATAACGGCCCTTCTTTCCTTCCTCTTCCTTGTTTATTGGCTTTATCGTGGACAAATTAAGAGAATCAAGGAGCGCGAAGCCATTAAACGAAAGGAAGCGGAATTCAAACTAAAAGAGGCAGAGCTTAGAGAAAAAGCAGTACAAGCTAAACAAGAGGTAACCGAACATAAAATGGCCCTGTTGCGGCTACAAATGAATCCGCATTTCTTTTCTAATAGTCTGAGTGCAATTGGTCATTATATATTGGATGAAGCACCGCGAAAAGCCTATGATTTCTTACAGCACTTTTCTACCTTGATGAGAGGCGTATTGGAGATAGCTGCTCATTCATATATCCCTATACAGGAAGAAATTGAACTGTTGACCTCCTTTTTGGCGATAAAGTCCTTAGAATTGGCCGAGGAGAAGTTGAGTTGGGAAATTGAGGTGGATCAAACGCTTGATCAAGATGTGGTGTTAGTCCCCACTATGTTGCTACAACCGATAGTAGAAAACGCTATTGAGCATGGTATTGCACCCAAAAAAGATAAGGGCCTAATCCAGATCACCTTTCAGCGAGATCGGGGAAAATTGGTATGCACGGTCCAAGATGATGGGGTTGGCCGCATGGCTTCTGCTCAATTGAAAGAAGCGAACGGTCCCAAGTCCAGAGCCATGGCCATTACTTTAGATCGGCTTCGCCTATTACAGATAGAAACGGGGGAAGTTGCTTCGATGGAGGTGATAGATTTACAAGCGGATGATGGAACGGCTTTGGGAACTCGTGTAGTTTTGACCTTACCACTAAAAGAATAATCTGTGCTCTCCTTTTCCAGCTAATAGAGGAGATGAGTTTACTACTACTTCATAAATACTCATTTGAGCACGTCTGAAAATACCTTCCCTAGCTCAAAACGGTCATTCATGGCTTCAAAACTGCGTTTCATGCATTGGCCCTGGCGCCATAAATGGCTAATACCTATCTTTGAATTGTCTTTAAAACATTCCATCAAAGCGTTGCTATAACAGGAAGCTTCCGCCTATAAATTAGGCCATTAGCGTACCCTTAAGTCAGGTGCACATGACATATGGGAATGGAGTGCTATGCCTCTTCGGAGGATCACAGTTAACCATTTTTCAAAACGAAAGCGGTAGGGAATATCACCCTTCGGCTACCTTAAAACCTATTGTGTCATGAAAAACGATTCCGAAAAAACTATCAAAGATTTTACTGCCACAGCATTGAATATTGATGAGACGAAGCAAGTGAAAGGAGGGGAGGAGATTATCGAAGAAGATATTATTGATTAAAGGATCAATCAGTCATCAATAGGGAGTTTCTCGTTAGGTAGAAACTCCCTATTTTATTTGTTTTACTTTTTCTAGGAGCCAGGATTTTGCATGAATAATCGGCTCCTGCTTAATTTGCCTATTAATCGTGACTAGTTCTTCTGCGTCATAATCTTTATTTCGGAAAAAAGAGGCAAGCCTCTTTGCGTATTTATTGAAAGCTTTTAAGCCGATCAATTGCTTTTCTGGGTAGTTACTTTCCCTTTCTATTTTTTTCTCAAATGCGTCTATATAATGGATGAATTTCTCATCCATATCATTTTCATCCCTATGATAGGCATCAAAGAGTACTTGTGTAATCAACACCCTAATTCTTAACGAAAAAACGGTGTGGGCACGGGAATGGTCATTCAATTTATTGGCTAAATCCTCTACTTTCTTGGTTCCTTGCTTATAACTAATGATTAAAGTTCCCCAGTCTACAGCATCTTGCTGAATGGAGGGGGGGAGGTAGATAAAGTATTGGTTGAGGAAAGCTAGTGCAAAATCGAAATCCTTCTGGGAGCATGCAGTGGTAATAATATTAGTAAAGGAATGTGATGTAATTTGATCATTTTCAAGAATGAAACCTTTTGTACAAGCGAGTTTATTAAGAGACAAAGTTTCTTTTAAAATATCATCATAACCGGCCCTCTTAATCCTTGCCGTTTGATTAATGAGAATCAAATAAATGATACGTTGATCTCTGTCTCTTATACACATCTGACGCTGCCGACG
>CAJXUM010001354.1 GCA_913060855.1 uncultured Lewinella sp.
ACACTATCCTCTTCGTCGGCAGCGTCAGATGTGTATAAGAGACAGGTATTAGATCAGGCGGAGGAATCTTTTACGCGCCCTTTGCAAGGTGTCGACCCCATTGAGCAAGAGTGGCAGCAATTCTTGCAAGCCCTCTCCCCTCTCCTTCTAAACCCTCACTTTTATGCCACCGTAAAAGTGGTCTTAAGTTTCCGTAAAGAATTCCATCCGGAGATAAAGACCTATTGCCAGCGCCATGGTTTAAGATGGGAAGATGTATTCCTAAAGCCTTTGGATGCACAGGGGATTCGGGAGGTAGTCATGGGCATCCAGTCAACACCTAGACTGTACAACGTCTATCAAGTAGAAGTCCAAGAATTTGACGAAAACCAAACATCGAAATCCCTTCCAGCCAGTGTGGCCGAGGACTTGATGGAAGATAAATATTCGCCCATCTCACCCATCTTGCAGATACAGCTTTCTGAATTATGGGAAATGGAGAAATCCAAAAAGACAGGTCGCCAATTCAATTACGACAAATACAAAGCCGTAAAACGACAGGGGGATGGAAAGTTGGAGCAATTTTTCAAGGAACAGCTTCAAAAACTAAAAGCTAAGGAAGCGCAAAAGGAAGATAGCCTTAGTACCTACATCAATGCGGGTCTGGCACTAGACCTTCTGCATGTCCACACCACTGAAATGGGGACGGCTGAGGAGTGCCATTTTGCTACCTTATGTGAGATTTACATCAGTGAAGAAGAAAATAAGCTGCAAAAAGGGATTAGTAAGAAAGATCTGCAAACGCTTATTCAGGAATTGATAGACCTAAGGCTTCTACTAGAGATGACCGACGGTACCACGACTCGGCTAGCACATGATACCATTGCCCCCATCGTTCGCAAGGCTTTTGCCAATTCTAAATTACCTGGCCAACAAGCAGCCCATATTCTAAGTAGCAAGGTACAATTCATTCCAGATCATTTGCCCGAGCAAGGTAAACCAGGGGCTAAGTCAGAAGCCACAATTTTACGAGCTGCAGATGGCAAGGTGAAGCCAAGTCGAATGGGTTTGATGTTTCACCAATTGCAGTACTTTGCGGCAGGCACAGCCGACGACTCCGATCCTAGCCTACTTGAATTAGCCGATCTACGCATCGTTGAAGAAGGGCAGAAAGGGATGCGCAAATGGAATGAAAAAGAAAAAGTGCTGGTAGAAAAGAACCAGCACATTAGAAATAAGCGCGTCATTAAAAAGCAGCGGAGTCGAATTGGAATCATAGGCTTGGCTATGATCATAAGTGTGATCGGCCTTATCGGTTTGCGAAAATTAGCTGATAATCAATCGGTTGCCAAAAAATTAAAAGCTTATGAGTACCTACTAACTCAAGATGAACCAGGTTCCGCAAAAAACACCCATGAAAGGGACTTGACCAAGGCCTCTCAGGCTTTCCTACATACCTTCCCTGATAGGGATACACTTATTCTGGATAGGCTAGTGAGTAGTAAGGCAGCCGCTCCGCAACAACCAGGAGCCTTAATTGCCTTAGATACACTTGCGCTATCTCCCGACTTTTTGTACAACGTGATGCTAAATACTGGCGTAATCACCCTCTCCCCCAATGGACAGCACATTCTTTACCAGGAAGTAAAACCCTGGCAAGAAAAAAACCAGGCTCAGTTATTCTCACTCGACACGCTAAATAATCAGTGGGAAAATTTGACAACAGCTAATGACTCCTTAATTGCAACAGCATTTTTGCCCGATGGTAATTCTTTGGGCATTGCTTTAAAATCTGGCGAAAATAATAGCGTAGTTTTAATAAAGGATATAAGGTCTCAGGGAAGAGCGCACTTCTCCAGGGATACGCTTCCCTACCTCATCAATAGCTTGGATTTTGCCCAGGACACGCCACTAGTTGTGATGGGGACAGCAGATAGCACACTGCTGATCTGGAATTACCAAGAAAAAGAACTAGACACCTTGCTCCATTCAGGAAAAGCATGGGTGAAGTCGGCCATCTGGAGCCCTGACCATCAACATATATTGGCGGAGTTGAACATACCAGATCGATGGGATGAAACAGAGAAATTCTTTTGGCGGTTCGACGGCCAATGGAGTGAAAAGAAGATTACGTACGACTTCACTGATTTTTCCGCCAATCGGAAGCAATTCGTGGGAAGTCAAAGTGGGGTCGTGACCATCATTGATTATTCCGGTGAGAATTTGCAAGAAGTGAAAACGAATATTTCATTTCCAGCCAGGACAATCCGCCCTTATTTCGATGTAAAGGGAAACATTATTGTTCAGATAGAGAATCGAGCATGGGTTTTCAAGGAACATGCAAAAGGAAACTGGTTAATAGAAGACCTCTTTGAGTTCAAGAATGAGCTATTACTCATCCACAGAAGCAATCAAGGCGAAGACCTCTTCTTTCTTACCGATGAAGGGGAGCTTTTCCAAGCACGCGATGGGAAAAGCCCGATAAAATGGGTAGAAGAACAAGGCTTTAGCTTAGATACAAATATCGCAGAATCAGCCCCACTAGAACGGCAAAAGTTGGCCACCGTACTGTCCAATTATTACTGTCTCTTATACACATCTCCGAGCCCACGAGACCGAGGCTGATCT
>CAJXUM010001355.1 GCA_913060855.1 uncultured Lewinella sp.
AGATCAGCCTCGGTCTCGTGGGCTCGGAGATGTGTATAAGAGACAGTTTATCGACCACCCCACTTCAGCAGTTTTCCTGAGTCATGACTAGGTTAACTTCTGAAGTCTCGTTCAGCATATTGCTTCTACTTGATAATGAAAAATTATGGACCCAACTCACACCCGCCCTGCAACTCGCAAGCGGTACCATATCCTCGCACTGGTATTTATCAGTGTCGTGATCAATTACATGGATCGCAGTAATATTTCGATCGCGGCTTTTGCCTTGAGCGAGGAATTAGGGTTGAGTACTGTTCAAATGGGCTTGATTTTTTCAGCTTTTGCTTGGACTTATGCCACCTTACAGATACCGGGAGGTGTTTTGGTGGATGTAGTTCGGCCCCGGATATTGTATACGGTGATTCTTTCCTTATGGTCGGTAGCTACACTTTTACAGGGTTTTGCTAGTTCTTTTGCCAGTTTGCTGGGGTTTCGGATGAGTATTGGTCTATTTGAAACGCCTTCCTATCCGGCCAATAACCGGATTGTGACGAGTTGGTTTCCGGAGCAGGAGCGGGCGGCAGCTATCGGGGTATATACTTCGGGACAGTATATTGGCTTGGCTTTTCTAACCCCAGTTTTGGTGGCTATTCAGACGTATGCGGGTTGGCGTGGTTTATTTATTATTTCTGGGGCTGTAGGCCTGTTTTGGGCTGTGATTTGGTATGTGTTTTATCGTGATCCACTTTCTCATGAGACCGTGAGTGCATCCGAATTAGACTACATCAAAGAAGGGGGCGGATTGATCGATATGCAACCGCAAACCACTGAAAAAGGGAAATTTCAATGGGCAGAGTTGAAGCAAGCCTTCCTGTTTAGAAAGCTTTGGGGCGTGTACCTGGGGCAATTTTGTATTGGCTCCTGTTTTATCTTTTTCCTGACTTGGTTTCCTACTTATCTGGTACAATATCGGGGGCTAGATTTCCTTAAGTCTGGGTTTTTAGCATCCGTTCCCTTTTTAGCTGCTTTTGTCGGGGTATTATTATCTGGCTTTGCTTCCGATTATTTAGTGAAGAAGGGATATTCCATGGAATTTGCTCGCAAGGCACCCGTACTTACAGGGCTTTTATTGACGGTATCCATCGTTGGAGCCAATTATACGGATAGCACATTTTGGGTGATTTTCTGCTTAGCCGTAGCTTTCTTTGGCAATGGCCTGGCTTCTATTACCTGGATATTTGTCTCCACCTTAGCGCCTAAACATTTGATCGGATTGGTCGGAGGTATATTCAATTTTATGGGAGGTTTATCGGCGGTGGTGATCCCTACTGTCATTGGTTTTTTGGTGAAAGATGGAGACTTTAAGCCCGCATTACTATTTATTAGCATACTGGCCTTAACGGGCTTCTTTTCTTATTTGTTTTTGGTGGGAAAAGTGGAAAGAATTGAATTGGAACAATAAAATGGTAAAAGAACCCAAAACTTAGTCTATGAAAATCACAGCCGTTAAAACCTATCCTATCCGAATTGGAGCGGGAAGCCAACTGATTATAAAAGTAGAAACCAATGCAGGTATTTGGGGCTGGGGAGCGTCGGGACTGAGTGGCCGCGAGTTGGCAGTGGTCGGAGCGATTCAGCATTTCCGTGGCTTTTTACTGGGCAAAGATCCTAGACAAATAGGAGCCCTCTGGCAAGAAATGTACCGAAGCCAATATTTCGAAGGTGGTCGGGTCTTGACCGCCGCCATTTCTGCTATAGACATTGCCTTATATGATATAAAAGGGAAAGCGCTAGGCGTACCGGTTTATGAACTTTTAGGTGGAAAACAACGGGATTATGTAGACTGCTTTGCTTCGCTGCGATTCAGTACCAAGACTGAATTGATAGAGAAGGCTAAAGCGTTATTGGACCAAGGATGGAATGTGCTACGGCTGGCCCCTGCGGAGTATGAAAAGAATGAAGTACCCGGTCAATTTGACCCCAGAGAATCCATCGCTGTGATTGCCGATTGCCTGATTGATTTGCGGAAAGAAGTGGGCCCTAAACCGACCATCGGTATTGATTACCATCATCGGCTGACCATACCAGAAACGGTATCTTTTATCGACCGAATGCCAAGGGGAACGATTGATTTTATAGAGGAACCGATTCGGGATGAAAGCCCGAAGGCTTATGAGCAACTTCGCCAAATGATCTCTATTTCTTTTGCGATCGGAGAGGAATTTGCTAGCAAATGGCAGTTTGCCCCCTACTTGGAGCAAAATATTACTCAATTTGCTCGGGTAGATGTTTGTAATGTGGGTGGTTTGACGGAAGCCATGAAAGTAGCCGCCATGGCGGAGACGCATTATATCGATCTGATGCCACACAATCCATTAGGGCCAATTTGCACGGCTGCCTCCCTACATCTCGCCGCCGCTTCCCCCAATTTAGCTTGGCTAGAAGAGATCAATACGCCTGTTGAGCAAGCCGGAACGAATGACCCTGCTTTTTACCCCGTACTGCCGCAATTAGAAGGCAACCGCTATCCTGTTCCTGAATTGCCAGGACTTGGTGTCGAATTCAATGAGGCCTTGGCCTGTCTCTTATACACATCTCCGAGCCCACGAGACCGAGGCTGATCTC
>CAJXUM010001356.1 GCA_913060855.1 uncultured Lewinella sp.
CTACACTATCCTCTTCGTCGGCAGCGTCAGATGTGTATAAGAGACAGGCATTTAAGAGCCTACATTACTATCGCGCGCATCAGAAAGTTATGCTAAAGTAGCAGGTGAGGAGAATCCTTCCTTCCCTTTCCAAGTTGAAGGTTCAGTCGCCAATAGGAACCAATGTAAATTTAAATTTGTTAATGGTCTGGATCTCCAAATAATCTCCAAAACAACTTGGCAAAAAAAAGGGAAATGACCATTGAAGATTTAGGCTATAATGAAACTTTAGAAAGTTATAGGGTAGACAATAATTTGGATTCGTTTGAAATCGGGCGAGTAGTAGCAGAGCATAAAGATAGATACGCCGTAAAGACGGCCGAGGGTGAATATGATGCTGAACTCATTGGCAATTTAAGGTTTACCGCAGAAAATAGATATGACCTCCCGGCGGTTGGTGATTGGGTAGCCTTTTCTGAATACGATGAAGGCAAAGCGCTTATTCATTCGATCTACCCTCGAAAATCGATCATAGAAAGAAAAGCCGTTGGTAAATCAGGACGGGTGCAAATCATTGCGACAAATGTGGATTGTGGTTTGATTGTTCAATCCGTGGATAGAAACTTTAATCTCAATAGACTAGAAAGGTATTTAACGATTTGCCATTCTTCAGACGTAGAGCCGGTGATCGTCTTGAGTAAAATAGACCTGATCCCTGAATCTGATTTGCAAACGATTAAAGATCAGATCAATCATCGGATCAAAGATACCCTAGTGATGGCAATTAGCCATGAAAGTGAAGGCTACGATCAAGTAGAAAATTTTATCGAGGCAGGGAAGACCTACTGTTTACTAGGTTCTTCAGGCGTTGGGAAATCCACGCTACTCAATAATCTCTCCGGCCAATTGCATATGAAGACTGGCGAGATCAGCTCGAGCGTCAACAAAGGGCGACATATTACCAGCCATCGAGAATTGATCGTATTGGACAATGGGGGGATCATCATTGATAATCCAGGAATGCGCGAAGTGGGAATTGCGGACACCTCAGGCGGGCTAGAAACTACCTTCGAATTGATACTGGAATACGCCCAACAATGCCGATTTAAAGATTGCACACATATGCATGAGGAAGATTGTGCGGTATTGCAGGCCGTAGAAGACGGCGAAATTGATGAAGCTGCCTATGCCAATTTTCGCAAGATGGAAAAAGAAAAAGATCATTTTGAATCGGATGTGGCGGAAAGGAGAAAGAAGGACAAACAGTTCGGTAAACTGATCAAGAGAATTCAAAAAGAGAAGAAAAAACACAAGTATTAAGGAGGGGTTAATTTATTTGATAAAGACCCATGAAAATCCAACATCTTCATCAACTCATTGAAGTTCTGCCGGAAAAGGAGTGGATTATATTGGATGTGCTAAGGGGCATTATTCAACAGCGATTACCTGATTATTGTAAAGAGAAGATATCGTACAATGTTCCTTTCTTTTATGGCCATCGAGGGATCTGTATCGTTTGGCCCGCCTCCATTCCACGAGGAGGAATCAAGGAAGGTGTTCTTTTGGGATTTTGGCAAGGCTATCAATTAAAAGATCCCCAGAACTATCTCATGAAGGGGACGAATAAGAAGATCTTCTATAAAATATTCAAAAGTGTTGAAGAAATTGACGTTGGTGCCATTGTGAAATTGCTGGATGAGGCCATTATTCTTGATCAGAGATTTAGAAAAAAATAAGCCTAGCGCAAGGCGTTTACCGTAGAAAGTGAGATATTACATAGATGACGACGATCAAGAATCCTTCTATGTACAAGCTGATAAACCGCCTGCCGAATAGCTCAAGAATCTTTTTACTACTGGCCTTTGCGGCCATGATAGTGAGTTGTGAAACACAAGAAACAGCTATCGACTCAGGCCCCACCATTACCCATGGCCCCATACTCGGCCACGTAACCGCCAATACGATTCGTGTATGGGCAAGAACTTCCGAACCGACTACCTTCACCCTAGAATATAGAGAAGTTGCCTCCGATTCTAGCGATGATTGGGAAACAGGGAAGCGCCTGAGCGAAGCGGTCGAAACCCAACTAGCCAATGACAATACCGGCTGGGTAAGCCTGGAAAATCTTCAACCGAATACCAAATACCTTTATCGGGTGGTCGCTACTGGACAAACCAGCGGGCCGGGCGGCAGTTTTCGCACTCATCCCGCTGCCGCCGCCTACCAAGATGATCAACTCAACCCCAAGGGACTCTTTAATTTCCAGTTTGAGTACGGTTCCTGCGCGAGTCAAAATCCAGCCAATGGCATCGGCCATAGCCTGCCTACCTACACCACTATGCTGGACCAGATAAAAGATGAGGTTCTATTTGCAGTTATGAATGGGGATTGGCTCTATGAAGAAAAGCGAGATTATCCTTTGGAGGAATGGCAAAAGACCCAAGGCATTACGGCCGATCAAACGCCCAAAGACATCCAACATGCCCCCACAACTGTTGGCGTCTGGGAAAACTATAAAACCTATCTAGCTAGAGGTGGAAATCTAGCCGAGTGGCACCGCCATGTGCCCTCTTACTTCACCTTCTGTCTCTTATACACATCTGACGCTGCCGACGAAGAGGATAG
>CAJXUM010001357.1 GCA_913060855.1 uncultured Lewinella sp.
CACTATCCTCTTCGTCGGCAGCGTCAGATGTGTATAAGAGACAGATTTACTTAGTGCTAAAATCTAAAAAGTATGCGCAAATTATCACTCAAAGAACTCAATCGAGTGAATATTGATCAGTTTAAGCAACAGGAAAAGGCCCCGATGGTCCTCGTACTGGATAACGTGCGTTCTGCCTTAAACGTAGGCTCTGCCTTCCGCACGGCTGATGCTTTTGCGCTGGAAAAGGTATATTTATGTGGAATTACAGCTCAACCCCCTCATCGAGAAATACTAAAAACGGCCATCGGAGCTACTGACTCCATGGATTGGTCATATGCCAAGCAAACGGTAGATGTAGTGGCGGCCTTGAAAGCGGAGGGTTATGTCATCTTGGCAGTGGAGCAAGCCGAAGAAAGTGTGATGCTTCCGGAATTCACCATAGTTTCTGACACAAAGTATGCCTTAGTTTTTGGTAACGAAGTGAATGGAGTAGGAGAGGCGGTGATGGAAATGGTAGATTATTGCTTGGAAGTGCCTCAATTTGGCACCAAGCATTCGCTCAATATTTCGGTTTGCATAGGAGTTGTCGTTTGGGACCTTTTTAAACAACTAAAATATTAAAATATGGGATATTGGTTAGTCAAATCAGAACCCGCCGAATACAGCTATGATGATTTAGTAGCGGAAGGTGTTGGGATGTGGGATGGCGTGAGAAACTATGCGGCGCGAAAGCACTTGCGTGGAATGGAGGTAGGTGATCTAGTGTTGTTTTACCATAGTCGACAAGGCTTGGAAATTGTAGGTATTGCTGAAGTCATGAAATCTGCCTATCCTGATCCCACAGCTGAGAAAGGCGATTGGTCAGCAGTAGACTTAAAGGCCATTAAGCGGTTTTCAAAAGCAGTATCTCTAAAAACGATAAAAGCAACTGCAGCTTTACAGGACCTAGCCTTGGTTCGAATTGGTCGACTTTCGGTCATGCCTGTGGATGCCGCTCATTTTGAATTGCTGCTTGAAATGGGAGAGACGAGCTTGTAGTTGTAGCTAGTCCATCCAATAACCATCGACTTTCTCTACACCAACAACTCAAAGAGCATCTTCTGCTCGTTAATATGCTGAAAATTAATCTTGTGGCCCTCCATTCGGGCGATCAAGGCATCATAATCTTCTTTTTGCTTGACTTGCAGCCCTACCAAAGCAGGACCAAAAGACCGGTTTCTTTTCTTGGTATATTCAAAATGGGTAATGTCATCATTGGGGCCCAATACATTGTTCAGGAAGTCACGTAAAGCCCCCGCACGCTGCGGAAATTGAATGATAAAATAATGTTTTAGGCCTTCATAAAGTAAGGATCGCTCTTGAATTTCTTCTGTTCGAATGATATCATTATTGCTGCCACTGATGACGCAAACCACATTCTTCCCTTTTATTTTTTCTCGGTAGGCATCCAAGGCGGCAATAGTAAGTGCACCGGCAGGTTCAGCTACAATGCCTTCATCATTATACAATTGTAAGATAGTGGTACACACCTTCCCCTCTGGAACAAGCAGAATATCATCTATAATTTGTTGGGTAATCCCGAAGGTAATTTCACCTACCCGTCTCACCGCTGCGCCATCGACGAAGTTGTCGATTTTCTCCAAGGTGACTACCTTCCCCGCCTCCAAGGAAGCGGCCATACCAGGCGCACCTGCTGGCTCAACACCGATAATTTTGGTCTGCGGACTAATTTGTTTGAAATAACTTCCCAATCCAGAAATCAACCCACCACCACCAATCGCCACAAAAATATAATCGATCGGAGTCTGACAGTCCTCCAGGATCTCAAGCCCGACCGTACCTTGACCTTCTATAACTTTTCTATCGTTGAAAGGATGGACAAAAGTCATGTCCTCCGCTTCGGCGCGAGTTAGGGCTTCGTCATAAGCGGCATCAAAATTGTCACCCACTAAAATGACTTCTACGTACTCTTTCCCGAAAAGCTTAACCTTATTGATTTTTTGCTGAGGGGTAGCACTTGGCATATAGATTTTGCCCTGCACCTTCATTTTTTCACAAGCCAAAGCCAATCCTTGTGCATGATTCCCCGCACTAGCGCAAACCACACCGTTCTGCAACTCTTTGGGAGTGAGTGTCGACATCTTATTGTAGGCTCCTCTTATCTTGTATGACCTTACGACTTGCAAATCTTCCCGTTTCAGGTGAATTTGACAGCCGTATTCATTGGATAAGTTGTGGTTGTACATCAAAGGCGTGTGCTCGGCTACTTTCCGTAATCGAACCTTTGCTTTATAAATGTTTTCTACCGATACCAATGAATGGAATTGTGTCTCTGATATTCCTTGATCCATGATGCATTTTTGGCTAAATTCTTTCCCCAAACAAGCTTTTGGCTTCAAAGATAGTCATACTAATTAGGGGAGCGATAATTCTTATTGCTTTTACCGATACCACAAAAAAAATGCCCGAATCCAGTGGGATCGGGCACTTCTAAATATACGTTTCGTTTAGTAATGGACAAATAATAAGTTCCGTATTTTGAGATAGATATTTTGGTGCTAGACAAGGCATTTTTTGAAGGCATAGCACCGCTACGGCTGAAAAAAATAACGAAGTATAG
>CAJXUM010001358.1 GCA_913060855.1 uncultured Lewinella sp.
TGTGTATAAGAGACAGGTGTAATTGCTTGCGGATTCGTTTTAGGTGCAGGTCATATCGGCCATTTTTGAGAAAATGAGCCAAAATTTCTTGGTTTAAAGTAGCGGTGGCCACACTTTGGTGGATTTTGGATTGAAATACTTTATTATAATATTTCCCTGACGCTATCCAGCCCACCCGATAACCCGGCGCTAAAGACTTTGAAAAGGAAGAACAATAAATTACTTCACCGTATTGATCAAATGACTTGCAGGTTCTCGGACGTTTTTCACCATAATATAGCTCACCATAAATATCATTCTCGATCAAGGTTACCCCGCGGAGGTGAAGGTGATCTACAATCTGCTGCTTGTCCTTATCAGGAATACTCGCTCCTAGTGGATTGGAAAAATTAGGAACGAGCAGGCAGGCGGCAGGCTGATGAATATCAATGGCTTTGAAAAGGGCGGGTAATACAATGCCCGTGTTGAAGTTGGTTTGTACCTCGATAGGGATTCTTCCTTTGGATAGGATGGCTTGAAAAATACCGAAATAGGTAGGGGATTCAATGAGTATTTTATCGCCCACTTTACTACAAGCGCTGATGGCGAGATTGATGGCTTCTTGGCAGCCAACGGTGATTAATAGGTCTTCACTGGTTGCCAGAATGCCACTATTCCCTAACAAAACTGCGATTTGCTCCCGCAAGGCAGGAATACCGGCTACCGGCCCATATTGCAAGGCGGCATCACTCCTATTCCTATTGACAAAGAGTACAGACTGCTTTAATTTTGATTGGGGCAGGAGGGCGATGTCCGGGGTATTGAGCGCGAAGGAAAGCGCTGCTGTTTCACTATTGTTTCCATATACCAACTGGACAAGCTCATCTATACTTTCTGGTTTCCTTTTTTGATCTAAGGCGATTTGCTGGTTAAAATGAGCCTTTCGGATGGGCCTTTTGGCATAATAACCGGATTTGGGCCGAGATTCTACATAACCTAAGCCTTGTAGGGTATTGATGGCATGATAGACAGTCATCAGACTCATCCCCTGTTGCTTACTCATGATACGGAGACTCGGTAGTTTCTCTCCGGCCTTCAGCTCTCCTCTGTCAATCAACTTAATTAGCCGATCCGTTAGCTGTTCATGTTTAAACCTTCTCATCTGTTATAGCTGATAAATGTAATTCTGTATCTGTTATGGTATGGTGAAAGTAATGAAATTTGTAGGTATAACTAAATGGTCAGAGAACCGAACTAAAACGTTTTACTATGGCAGATCAAAAAAACACTTTTGGAACCCAGCCTGCGCCACTGATGTACATGGCTAAATTCGAAGCGGGTAAATGGCAAGAAGGAAAGATTCAGCCTTTTGGCGATCTTAATTTGAGTCCCTTTGCTATGTGTTTCCATTATGGTCAAACGGTCTTTGAGGGACTAAAAGCCTTCAAAAGTCCTGACCAGCAAGTGTCTATTTTTCGACACGAAGACAATTATCATCGCCTCAATGCTTCTATGGAGCGGATGGTCATGCCCGTTCTTCCACGTTCCAATTGGGACACAGGAGTGCTCTCATTGGTGAAGGATTTGAAAAATGTGGTTCCTTCTTTCGGTTATGGCGTGCTATACATTCGTCCTTTTGTCATTGCGACGCAAGCCAAATTAGGGGTAGATGCCGCTGACGAATACCTGTTTATGGTGGTCGCTGGGCCTGTATCTTCCTATTATAATCAACCATTGAGGATGAAGGTAGAGCGTCATTATACCCGAGCGGCACCTGGGGGAGTGGGGTATGCTAAATGTGGCGGAAATTATGGCGGTGCCTTGCTGCCCTTTCAGAAAGCCAAGGAAGAAGGATTTGATCAGGTTCTTTGGACGGATGCGAATACGCATGAATGGTTTGAAGAATCCGGTACCATGAATTTTGGTTTCATTATCGGCGATACGTTCATAACTCCACCTGTTTCCGATACTATATTAGATGGGATTACGCGAAAATCGGTGATTCAACTGGCACAAGACTTAGGCCTAGCTGTTGAAGAACGAGGATTTTCAGTTAGTGCGCTAAAAACCGCTTTTGAGGCTGGCCAGAGAGTAGAAGCTTTCGGGATCGGGACGGCTGCGGGCATTGCTCCTTTCAAATCTATTTCTATTGATGGGGTCGACTACTCCTGCTATCATGAAGAAGATGCGCAGATGTACAAGATAAAATCAACACTCCTGGGTATTCAAACCGGAGAACTAGAGGATAAATATGCTTGGAATACAGTGGTAAGTCAAGCTGAATTGTTACCGATAAGCTAAACTGTAAGCAACCAGATTCTGCACAGGTGATGTGGGTGTTTTCATCCACATCATCTCTAGATAGCCTTGTTTTTCTTCAAAATACTGCTCCCTTTCTATGGCTCCCTCTAATCGAATGCTATAGATTAAGTTTCATACCAAGTCTCTTCAATTACCCTATATGACGCTCAGGCGACGTCCATCACACTTCTGTGATACTTTAGTTAGATTTCTGAGAAACATCAGCTTGTCAGTAGGCCGTTCTTTGCATTGAAATTTAATTCACTATTAAATAGCTGTCTCTTATACACATCTCCGAGCCCACGAGACCGAGGCTGATCTC
>CAJXUM010001359.1 GCA_913060855.1 uncultured Lewinella sp.
CTCGTGGGCTCGGAGATGTGTATAAGAGACAGCTTTCTTAAGTCTGCACGCTTGCACATCACAACAAAGTGATACCTCCGTTCTTAAAAAAGCAATAATTAAGACCAATGAAGAATTGCTAAATAAGGGGAATTTAGCTTTTGCAGATGAAGCTTTTGCCGCTGAATATGCGGGGCGCGGACCTGGACAAATCAAGCTATTTGTCAAAGAACTCCGAACCGCCTTTCCTGATTTAAAAGTAAAGGTCGAGCAGCTAATAGCCGAAGGGAATATGGTTGCTTGGAGGCGAGAGCATATTGGGACACATAAAGGAGCCTATATGGGATACCCGCCTAGTAATAAAACACTTCAATGGAACGCGATCATCATTAGCCGATATGAAGATGGTAAGGTGGTAGAAGAATGGGGAGAGGATAACCTGCTAGAAGTACTAGAGGCGCATAAATAAATGAGGAAGAAGTGATGGCCTTCGCTCTGAAAGTTGCTTTAGCACCTAACTGCAAAGCTATCCACTTTCTTCACTTACAGCTCTTAAGCACCGAATCCAATGGCTAGGATTACTTCTAAATTTCAACACCTAATCACACCAACCTATGAAAAAATCAACATTGTTTTTAACCCTTTTCCTGGCAGCGAATATGACCTTATTGGCACAATCGCCCCCCGCTGAAGCGCTTGGTGTTTGGAAATACCAGCTGGAAAATCGAGAAGGGATGTCAATTGTTACACCTACTCATTTTATATGGATAATCAATCATAAAAATCGCTCCGAAGGCCATAAGGAAGAACGCAGTCAAGCAGAACAAATCAAAGCTTATGATGCCATGAATGTAGCCGCGGGGACTGTGGCTTACTTAGGGGATAAAAAGATGAAGTTCACTTTCTCTCACCACTCTAGCCCGCAGTTGGTCGGTTCCTCTTTTGAGTGGGCTTACGAAAAAGAAGGTGACTTACTGCAATTTTGGATCATGCAGGATGATGGCAGCAAAGGGCCCCGGATGCAGAGCAAAAAGCTTTCGGACTGGGAAGTGGGTGGAGATTGTTCAGCGTTTAATGGCGTTTGGGCCTATGAAGAATGGAATGGCTTATATATCCAATGCCGCAATTATGGCCTTTGGCTGATTAATTCTCAAGCTATAGCCAAGGTAACAACTGATGAAGAAAAGGTAAAGGCCTTTGCCAATATCGGCGGAAGTGCAGCCCTAAGTGATTGCCTGGCCAATAACAAAGGGATTTGGAATGTTATACATGACTCAGATGTCCGATCCGAAAAAAAATCCATTGGATTGCTGACGGAAACGCTTTCACCGGACCGAATAAAATGCTATCGACTGGATGCAAATGGCCAAACTACCGATATAAGCTGGCACCTGAAACGGCTCAATTAGGAGCTATTTATAACAGGCCCATTCATAGTAACCCAACAAGCGTTTTTCCTGAATTTCGTTATAAAAGTGGATAGGTAAGGGAGTTAGCAAGTAAAATGTACACACCTGAATAGCTAACGCTCTAAAGTTGGATAAGTAAACGCCTAAATCTCCCAAAAAGCATGAAACAGTATGCCCTTTCTCTCCTATTTGTATTGACCCTGTATACCCCATCAGTAGCCGCCGATTACTTCTGGATCGGCGGCGCTGGTAATTGGTCTGATATTTCTCACTGGTCCACCTCTTCTGGCGGCGTAATCACGCACGATCAGGTACCTACCGCCGATGATGATGTATATTTTGATGCCAACTCCTTTACGGGGCCAGGGCAACAGATTATCATCAACAATGAGAATATTTTTTGCAAAAACCTGGACTGGTCTGGCGCCACCGGTTTTCCCTCCTTTATCGGAGATGCTGCTAAGGTGATCCATATCTTCGGAGAGCTCTATTTGATTCCAGCCATGGATTTCAGCTTTTCGGGGCAGGTGCGTTTTCGGGCAGCTAATGCCGATACACCATTGCAGACGGCAGGCCTTCCTTTGGGCAATAGTGTTTTCTTTGTTGGGGATGGGGGTTGGATTTTGCAAGACAGCCTCGTAGTTGATAGCTTGATATTACTGGAGGATGGTCACCTCAATACTAATAGTTTCAGTGTGCAGGCGGGATACCTTTATACTGATATTCAAAATAGTGGTAGCCTAAGCTTAGGAAACTCTAAAATCACCCTACACGGTCAGAATATATACCAAGCCATCGGCGACGAATTCTTTGCTCATTTCGTCTTGCAATTGTGGTCAAATGAAAAACCCTTCACCATCGATCCGGGTACCTCCCAAATCGAATTGACCGCCAGTGATGCCCAAGTTGACATCCAGGTAAATGCGCCCTTACAACTGTATGATCTTCTTTTTTCAAGTGCTGACGGGACAGGCCTCATTAGGCTTTTCTTTGCAGCGCCGGTTCGGTTCGAGACCTTGACCTTCAGAAACAATGGCGATATCTGGGGGGACTTGGGCGGAAAGCAGCTTGTTTTAACGGCTGGTAAGTTCTACGATTTTGCTGCCGGCTTTACCTATCCCTTCGATCAAATCCTGGCGCCAGGAAGTTGCCTGGCCAATATCACCTGTCTCTTATACACATCTCCGAGCCCACGAGACCGAGGCTGATCTC
>CAJXUM010001360.1 GCA_913060855.1 uncultured Lewinella sp.
AGATCAGCCTCGGTCTCGTGGGCTCGGAGATGTGTATAAGAGACAGCCACATAATGTGCCGATAGATCCAAGCGATGATAAGCCGGTAAACGGGATGCATTTTTAGCGCCAACACTGACGTAATTATTCGTTTGTCCATCTAGCAACTCAATAGAATATTGGCCAGCTGGTTCAGTAAAAGGTTTGCCGGTGGCAAATACGAAAGTCGCTGCTAAGCGCCAGTTTTCGTATTCATAAGAGTGAACCGTTTTAAATTCATGACGTTGGTCGTGTAAGGCTGAAAATTCAAAGCCATTATTGATCCCTGGGAAGGTATTTCTAACCCTAGCTAAGGTATAGGTCGCCCAACCGGTATAAGCACCTCTTTTCTTTTGTAGTAAAAATTCTATCCCTTCTGCATAACCATTGCCAAGGAAAAATAGCTGATTTAGATCTATATCATTTCTTTGAAAACGCAAGGAGAATTCCGCTAAATTGTATAAGTTCTTTCGATAAGCTTCCACGTCAAAAACATAACCATTGGTTTCGTAAGCCCCGCCAATAATAAAATGTTCCGCATTACTAACTTCAACTAAGTCGTCATCTGCCAATAACCAAAAGTCGCGAGAGCCTTCTGTAACATTTTCATTAACAATACGATTGACAAATTGAAAGTGCTTGCCATATCCTCCTTTTAGCTTTATTCTGTCAGTTAGATTATATTGGAAAGAGAAGCGAGGAGCCCAATAGATTTCTTCACTTAGATCATAATAAGTTCCTCGAAGTCCGGCACTAATGGACAGCTCGGGAAAGGGTTGCCAAGTATCTGATAAATAGGCGGCCAGATATTTTGCTTCCTGTTGAAGATCCAAAATGGTCAATGTATCATCACGAACAAATTTATAGTCAACTTCCGCCAAAGTAGCTAAAGCCCCCAATTCCAACTTATGCTTGGCGCTGACTTGCCATTCATTATCAAATCGAAAGCTAAGGTCTCTCACATCATTGTCTTCAAAACTTAGAATATTTTGGTCCACTACCACCGTATCTCGCTCCACTAGCGTCACTAAAATATCTAGATCACGTTTGTATTGACTAAAATAATTGGAAGAGGCGACCATTAGATTGGAATACCATTTTGCCCCCCACTGACGAGACCACTTCCCACTAAAACCTGTATTGCCCCAATCTCTATTTTCATCTACATCAAGTTCAATAAGAATGGTAGGGTTTTCTCCCCTTTCTAATGTAATATCATTGAATTCGACTAAATGGTCAGCACCCGTATAGAAAGAAAATGCCACCACATCTTTTTCCGTTGGATTAAAACTCAATTTGCTGTTGAAATCAAAGAAATAGAAATCAGGTTCGATGGTATTTACCTCTAATCCGTCGATGTCGGGCGGTCTTTCCGTCTGCGTGAAAACGCTAAATATCTTCTTGTAGAGGTCACTTCTAATGAGATCGGTATAAGACCGTCTGCCACTAAAAGATAAGGAGCCTTTTTTGAACAAAGGAATTTGCACACTTGCTTTGGCATTCAACAAGTTGAGGCCCACACTGCTATGTAATTTATTAGGATCGCCAGTCTTACCTGTCAAATCCACCACACTCGATAAACGGCCGCCATATTTGGCAGGAAAGGCTCCTTTGAATAACTTCACATCCTTTACCGCATCGGCATTAAATGCAGAAAAGAAACCGAAAAAATGATCTACATTATAAACCGTCATGCCATCAAATAAAACCAGGTTTTGATCGGGTGTACCTCCGCGAACATATAAGCCAGAAGAACTTTCATTACTACCACTCACACCCGGTAACAATTGCAGCGACCTAAAAATATCTACTTCCCCAACATTGGGCAACAGCGCTAATTGGGCTGGCGAAAGTTGAACGGTACTAATGCCCTCCGATGCATTCATCACCTTAAAGGACTTACCTGAAACGATTATTTCATCTAAAACAACCCCAGAAGATAACTCGACTTCCAAGTTCTTGATATGGGTGGTGCCGGCAGCAATTGAAACTTCAGTAGGCGCATAGCCTAGATATAATATTTGCAACGTCAAGACAGTGTCAGGCAAGCCTATTAATGAGAAATAGCCATCTACATTGGAGGAGGTGCCCTGATTGGTACCCTTGACAATAATATCTGCAAAAGGGAGTCTTTCTTGGTTGTCTTCTCCTTTAACAACACCTGAAATAGTTCTCTGGGCATGGAGTGAAAAAGAGAAGAATACCCAAAAAAACAGGAAAGGTAATGGTGTCTTCATTACGTAGTTTTGTCTGGCAAATATAGATATTTACTTAGAATAAAGTCTAATACATTAAATCACTTTCCCCGTTGCCCAGATAACCATCTTTGGTAGGCCCTTTTCCCTTTGGCAAAGGCTGCCGCAGTAGCATAAAAATGGTGAGACCCATCAGCTGCTTCTACATTGAGGACATAATACAGATAATCCGTCTGTGCAGGATTAAGTGCTGCCTCAATCGCCGATTGGCTAGCTGAACTGATTGGCCCGGGAGGCAAGCCATACACCTTTCGGGTATTATAAGGGCTGTCTCTTATACACATCTCCGAGCCCACGAGACCGAGGCTGATCTCG
>CAJXUM010001361.1 GCA_913060855.1 uncultured Lewinella sp.
TCAGCCTCGGTCTCGTGGGCTCGGAGATGTGTATAAGAGACAGGGGGTATCCAGGTCGAGCATTGACATTCGATCGTACTTCTGCAATTCGTAGCGCTCGATCAGGCCTATTAATTTTTCTGAGTAAGTAGCACTCGTGGCATAACCTGCTCGCTTCAGCCCTTGCGCCCATCGGCGATAGTCGGTTGAACGTAGTCGGAACAAAAAACCATAGCGGCTTTCCTTTTTGGGATCCCTCAAAAATTCAGAATGAGCGATATAGGAAGCTGCAGCTGATCTATAACTTCGAAAACAGCTCTTAATTAATTTCCCTCTATCATCATAGTCATCATCTTCTCTAAACACCTTCTTACCCGGCCATCCATCTCCACATTTGATGCCAAAATGATTATTGCCTCGCTTAGCCAAATAGCTACGTCCGGCATTAGATTCTAATAACCCCTGCGCCAGTTTGATACTGGCAGGGATACCTGCTCGCTCCATCTCTTCGATAGCAATCTTATGGTACTTACGGATATAGTCTAGAAATTCCAGATTTTGGCTTTGTCCAAAGGAAAAATGGAAAAGTGTAAGGAAAAAAGCCGTACTGAGGATTCGGGTTAACATATTAGCTGTTTTGTGGGGAAAATTCTATGTCGTTATACAAAAAACGACTCTGGCTGGCAATTTGCGATAGTCGTTTAACTACATTATCATTTATTTAACAATCCAACTCCAATTTTACGAGTATGTTAGCAAATTTCTGCAGGAAAGCTTAGTGCGCTGACAACTAGAGAAGGGATGATTAAATAAGTCTTCTTAGGGATACGATAGCTAAGCCTTCATGTTTCCTAACTCATTAGGTAGTTTGACGGAAATAAATGAATCAATTTTCCTCCGTCATTAGGCAAAGAGGGCAAACAAAAAGGAAATTACCGTTGCAATAAAGCCCACTAGAAAAATATTGTAGGAAACACTCAAAAAGCGATATTTCTTATCCAGTACTTTTCCCAAAAAATACAAGTCTCTGGCCATATTGCCAATCAAGGATTCGCTATCCCGAAACATCCTATCCATTGCTACTTCGTATTGTTTCAAATCCAGGTGTACGAAATTGCCAAAGAAAACGACATTATCCGGTGAAGGAACGGTTTCTCCTTCTTTGGGTTCGGAGCTAGTCACTCTAGGTTTCGCTGCTAAAATGGCAAAGGTCAAAGAGGTCAAGCCAGTTACCAAAAACAATACAACCGGGAGTAAAATCATCGGTTGTGTCTCGGCAATATTTCGATAAGAAAGCAAGGTAAGCAATACACTAATCAGGATTGTATTGGCACTAATCATTATACGTGCCTTATCATCTGCAATAGAACTCAAGTGGATATGATTGCGATAATTTGTGCGGAAAAAAGTCTGGATAGTACGCGCCGTAGCTTCCGTTTCTAGCCCTTGAAAAGGCACCGGAACCTCCTTGGAAGCACCAATAGGCACTAAACTTCTAGCTGCTTGTTTTTCTTTTTGTTGCTGCTGTAATAAGATATTCTGAGCCAGCTGCCCGCCGTAAACTTGCTGGGCCTGCGGGGTATGTACTTGCAAAGTCAATAACTCATTCAATTGCTGCTGCGCCCACTCAAACTTTGTATAGGTCTGCCCGGTAGCCCATTCTCGTTCAAGGCGTAACAATGGATGCTGCTGCGCATATTGCTGACCATAAGCGACCGTGACATAGGCATCCTTAACCATTTTGGCCAGTGGCGACTTAATCGCACCGTCTAGTGGCATTCCTTCTAAGACCTTACTCCCCAAATCCTGCTGCAGTTGCGACTTTACTAAAAATGCTTCTGCCAACTCCCTGCTTTTCCGAAAAGGATCATTGTATTGCAGCCAAAAGCCGGTGGGGTATAGCCAAGCACTTATCCCGACAGCCTGTTGCTCAAGTTCAGAAAGCTCACTTTTGCTCGCCAATCCTATCGCCCTTTCTGCCATAGCTTGACAAAACCCGTAATGATGAAAAACCATACGACTTGAGGCATGTTGCTCAAAGAGTTGCCAGACATAATCGGCCAGTAAAGGCCACCAATCATTTTGGGGGGTATAATCTAACGACTGTCCTTCCATAATTTAATGCCTAATATAGGGGGAAAGATACAAAATTTTCAGTGCAAGGATTTCGACTCCAATCGAACCTATTACGGGTTTAAAGGGATATCATAGATCTTAATGATACCATTAGCCTCAATAACAGCAAACGATCGTCGACTGGCCCATGCCGATACCCCAATGATGGGTGTATTACTACTGTAACGCTTTATTACTTGATGGTATTTCAAGTCATAGATTTCTCCACTATAATTACCTGAAATAAGTAATTTCCTCCCTACTAGAAACCTAAGCTGCCCCACCTCTTTCACCTGGCTCCTCAACATCATCTTGCCCTCATCCAGCGCATTGATAGTAGGACGTAGGTAAGTAATCCGCTTATCGGTCACATAGATTAATCTTTTAGCCGTCGTGGGAGGCGATAAGCACAAGATCTCAATGGGAGTTTTTACTAGGTGTATTTCTGTCTCTTATACACATCTCCGAGCCCACGAGACCGAGGCTGATCT
>CAJXUM010001362.1 GCA_913060855.1 uncultured Lewinella sp.
GAGATCAGCCTCGGTCTCGTGGGCTCGGAGATGTGTATAAGAGACAGGAACAGGACCAGCTATCCTATTATTGAGGAGTTCCACAAGATTGACAAATATAAGTTGGGCAATTGTATCTTCCCCTTCCGAAAAGGTAAGCAAGTTCCAAAAATTAAAAACATCCTATAGGGCCTGGGAAAAAATCCCTATTGAACTACCTAAAGAATTAAAAGGTTCCTATTGGATCAAAGTTAAAGCTAAAGAAGCTAATTCTATCCCTGAAGACTGGCAAAATCTAGTGCTTCATATTGAACTCTAATCCAGCATGAAAAAACAAGAGCTTTTAGAATTGATTGCAAAGAATGAGTTGGATATGATCTTTGAGGTACTTCTAGTCTTAGCCGCTGAAAAGAAACGAAGTGATATAGAGAAGGAGTTGATTCTCCTCCAGGCTCAAGATGCACAGAATCAGAGTAATGAAAGAACTGGGATTCAGAGCTATGCTGAACTTAATATATCTAAGGCAAAATTGAGAAAGGCACTAATTGAAATTGTCGATGTTCTTTTCAACAATAAGAAGCTACAAAAGAATAAAACAGCAAAGAAGACGGGAAACCTGAAGCCACTAATTTTTGCTGGTTTGATAGGTCTAACCTTATTTTTGCTAGGTTTCATACCAATCTATAAGGCCGAATTCCAAGCTGATGTTGTGATAGAGAGCCTATTATTCCGTCCGAAATTATCCCTACAAATTGCGTCAGATTCAGATTACCTCGAAAGTTTTTCCATTAGTTCAGTTAACTCCTACAAAGGCCTCATTGTCCCAATGAATAATAGTGCTAAGGTGATGGATATTGAAATTACTGGAAGTAGTATTCAGCTTGTGAAGCTAGAGATTGGAGCAGGAGCAGAAATTTCGCTTGGGAATGATCAGGGAGAATTGGTATTTTTTATTGAGAGTTCTTTTATCTCTTCAGATCTAGATGTAACAGGAAAATACTCAGTAGATGTAGATCATGGTCGATTTCAAACTACAGTTGAAGGTGAGAAGGATTCATCTGAGGTTTCTCTTTCTTTCCATGCTGCAACAGAATCAAATGTTTACCTAAAATTCCAAAAAGAGAATGTTCTAATTGGCCAACGATTTTTGACCGACAACTTGGAATTTACCGCTGAGGAGATCAAGAACGATTTGACCTCTGGATTGAAGTCTAGTATTATTGAAGGAGTCATAGAAATTGAAGGAAAAAGAGATAGCTTAGGTAAAGGGGATTTACTGATTCTTAATAGTAAAGACATCGAGATCGAATCTTTAAGGATGGAAGGCAATTACCTTCATTTGAAGTTCAATGGAATGTCAAACAAAATTCAGGTTAATAGATACAATCGTACTAGTTCACTTAAGCCAAATTGGTTGCAATACCTAGGAAATAGTCAACAGATAACCTTTTACGGTGGAATTCTGGTTTGGATTATCGGGGTCTTATGGTCCATTTGGCGTGCCTATTCAGGGGAGAAATAAGAGGAAAATGGTGCTCTGGGAGTTACCCAAGATCATGAAGAAACTAATTCCCAAATCTTTGAGAAAATCAATTGAACTAAATTACCTAATAAAATTGGCACATAAATGAATTTAGAAATGTTTTTATTAAGATCGATCTTTTGTTTAAACTTATACCTCTTTCCTTTTTTATTGGGAGGTCAAACTAGTATGGCCCTTGAACTACGGAATAATGTTGTTGCTATCGAATCAAAGACTAATCCTGGTTTTGGAGTCATAACAGGTGAAAATAGTGGTAAACTTTATATTGCAACAACAGCACATATTATAGCCCCTGATACCCCAGCAATTACCATTAAATTCTACGATAATTATACTTCCTTTGAAGCTACCTTGCTAAAAACCTATGACCAGTTTGATCTTGCTTTACTAGAAGTTGATAAACCGAGGGGCTTTAGCTGGAAGCAGGACTGTCTCGGTAAAGCAAGAGTTGGGGATATGGTTAGTTTCATTGGAAGAAACGGAATCTGGTATGTGGCTAGGGGCTCTGCTCTAGGGACAATTAATAAACAGGGCAGAAATCATCTTGATTTAGATATTACTTCAGTAGAACCTGGGACTTCTGGGGCACCAATAATTAATGAATCGGGGATAGTAGGGATGATCCTTAGTGATGATAATTCCCGTATAGAGGCTCTTAAGATGGTTCTTATAAAAGATATTTTTTCCGAGTACTCTTACTTTTTCACGATGAAATCGGTTGATAATGGGATTGTTAAAAGCATTGATGGTAAACCCTTTACCTTCACAGAGATGAAAGATGATAGGGTGTGGCTAACTCAAGACTTGACTGTTGATATAGAGGGAGCACACAAATACAACGATAATCTTTCTAGAGGGAAATATTTGTATACTTGGGGTACGGCAAAAATAGGATGTACAATGTTGGGTGAAGATTGGCGATTACCCACGGATGCTGAATGGCATAATTTAATTTCGAAGTATGGTGGTTACGTGCAAAATCAAAATACCGGGATAGAAGAAAAAGAAAGAATACACCCTAAAGCTGTCTCTTATACACATCTGACGCTGCCGACGAAGAGG
>CAJXUM010001363.1 GCA_913060855.1 uncultured Lewinella sp.
CTCGGAGATGTGTATAAGAGACAGGGTGTGTCCGAATCCTTTAGTAGTGCTGTTTCGAATGAATTAGAGAAATGGCAAACAAGTTTTGAGAATTGTATTCAGGAAGGACAAGATCTTGGGATCATTAAAAATGACGAATCTGCCAAAGTGATGAGTGATTTCATATTGACAACTTGGGAGGGTTCTCTTTTGCGAATGAAGTCCTCTAAAAATACAGCATCTATTGCCACGTTCATTAAATTTTTAGAGAAATATATACTCTAAAAAATTTTGCATACTTACTAGTCGACTGGTCTAATTTAAAATCACAAACTTATATAAAAGCTTTAAAAATGAAAATTTTCAGCAGATACAAACTGGGTAATATCGAACTTAAGAACCGAGTGGTTATGGCGCCCTTGACAAGATCAAGAGCAGAAAACAATATTCCGAACCAACTAATGAGCGAATACTATGGTCAGCGAGCCTCGGTAGGATTGATCATTACGGAAGGAACAGCTCCATCAGCCAATGGACTTGGTTATCCACGAATTCCGGGTATATACAATGAGGCGCAAATCAAGGGATGGCAAAAGGTCACCAGCAAGGTACATGAAAAAGGAGGTAAAATCTTCCTACAACTGATGCATACCGGCAGGGCTTCCCATCCCGCTAACATGGAAGAAGGAACGGAAGTTGTTGCCCCATCGGCCATCGGTCTCAGCGGTGAAATGTATACGGATCAACAGGGTATGCAGCCTTACCCCGTACCAAAGGAAATGTCGCAGGATGATGTAGTTCAGGCACAAAATGAATATGTCCAAGCTGCAAAAAATGCCATAAAATCTGGTTTTGATGGCGTAGAAATACACGCAGCCAATGGCTATCTAATTGACCAATTTATTAACACCGCCTCTAATAAACGAAGTGATGAATATGGCGGTTCCCTTGAAAATCGCTCTCGCTTTGCTTTGGAGGTTGCTCAAAAAGTGATCGCGGCTATTGGTGCAGAAAAAACCGGAATCAGAATTTCTCCCTACGGAGCATTCAATGATATGGAGACTTTTGAGAATCTGGAAGAAACCTACGAATATCTAGCACGTGAATTGGGTCAACTCAAGCTTGCCTATATACACATTGTCGAGATGGCTTCTTTGGGAGGACCTGAAGTACCGCTTGCCTTAAAATTGAAAATTCGTGCTGCCTTCGGAGGCCCAATTATTCGTAGCGGAGGATTGGATAGAGAACAAGCAGAAGCTACGCTCAATAATGACGAAGCAGAATTGGTGGCTTTTGGAAGGTCTTTGATTGCGAACCCCGATTTGGTTTATCGAATGGAAAATGAGCTGGCTTTACAAGCTCCGGATTCCAATACTTTCTATACCCCAGGAGAAAAGGGGTATACTGATTATCCTTTCGCTGCGGTAAATGTCAATTGATTAAGAGGTTCAACGTTTTTGTGGGCAAGTGAAAGTAAGAGGCTAAAGCGACCACTGGAAGCTGTGTCTTTTGCTTTCGCTTGTCTCAAGCGTGCAAAAAAATGTCAAGGGACCAAAAAGTTACCAGCCATTTCATGTGAAGGCGGAATCTCGGTTGGGCTAGACTAGTGTTCCACTTCCCCCTTCCGATTTCCGGCTTTTCAATGTCGTTCTGCTCATTTTAGTTACATTTTCAGATGTGAACAATTTACGTGAGAAATTACTGTATAAAGCTTTTTCAAACACCTAAAAAAGCGGTTGAATTTAAGGTAGGAATAGTACCAGGGGATCTAACGTCTGATACCCTATTGGATGAGATAAGAAAGGACGCTAGGTTTCAGGAATTAATGGAGCGATGCAATCTTGTTGTTATATGAGAATTAAGGGTTGATATTCAATTTTTTAATTTACGCTGTACTTAGTGGGGTGAATCATTCCATCTTTTGATCCACTACTATTTTTACTACAAATGCTGGGATGGGTACAAAAATGGCATAATTTAAAAAAGAAAACGAATGTGGGCAAAAGGTTCAGGGGTTCTCGGTAAAGGGATTACTTTTACTTCGCATTTAAATCCCAAAATATGTCCATAAAGAAACCAGAGAAAACTCGTCGCCTCGCTGCTATTATGTTCACCGATATTGTAGGGTACACCGCTTTGATGCAAGAAGATGAAGCGGCAGCTGCCAGAGCCAGAGCCCATCACCGACAAGTGTTTGACAAGGAACATAAGTTACACCAAGGAGAAATTTTACAATATTATGGAGATGGTACCCTTAGTGTTTTTCAAAGCGTGGTAGAAGCGGTGGAATGTGCCATTGTAATTCAACAAGAATTACAAAAAGGGGAGGCGGTGCCTTTGCGAATTGGACTGCACTTCGGAGATATCGTTTTTGATGGGACTGAAGTATATGGAGATGGTGTCAATCTGACTTCCCGAATTGAGAGTATGGGGATTGCAGGAGCCATATTACTATCCGGAAGACTAAATGAAGAACTCAAGAACCATAAAGCGATTTCTACCCTTTCACTTGGTCATTTTGAATTCAAGAACATAACTGAACCTTTAGAGGTATTTCTGTCTCTTATACACATCTCCGAGCCCACGAGACCGAGGCTGATCTCG
>CAJXUM010001364.1 GCA_913060855.1 uncultured Lewinella sp.
CTACACTATCCTCTTCGTCGGCAGCGTCAGATGTGTATAAGAGACAGTTCCTATATGGCGAAGAGACCATTTTAGGCCATAAGGTCAAAACCCTGGGTTTCCAGAATTACCTCTGCAGAGATTTGCACTACCATCACGAGCAAGGGAGCACAACCAAACGCTTTAATTCCCTATTGCAACTACAAAGATACTGGCTATCAAGTACCCTATATTATCAGCGTCATTATCAAGAAACCGCCGAATGGAAATTGGTAATTCTAAAAATTTTGTACTTTTGTTGGGTATTGGAAACCCTTCTATTTCAAGTTTTCCCCAAAAGAAGTCAAATTCACGATTAGTCTAAGAAATCCCAAAACCGGTCGAGGGCATCCTTTACAATCTATGAGAAATATTACCTTAGAGCTCCATGGAACAGCTGAACCATTTTGCATTGGGCTTCATGATTACCGTTTTATCTATTCTCCTGCCCGGGATAGTAAATATGACAGCGGTTACCCTTAGTATAAAGCGAGGATTATATACCTCCTATCGGTTTTCCTTTGGTGCTACGATCACTCTGATCATTCAAGCCTTTATTGCCATCACCTTCGCGGGTTTCTTAAGTAAAAATCCAGACATACTCACTTTCCTAAAACAAACAGCCGTAGCGATCTTCATCCTCCTAGGTATCATCTTTTTGCTATTGGCCCGGCATCCGCGAGTCACCAAAACGACTTCTAGTAGAGGCAAACCCATCTTATTGGGCTTAGTCGTCGCCTGGATGAATTTGCTAAATATTCCTTACTATTTTACCTTCAGTACCTTCTTTGAAGCCAAAGGTTGGATTGTCCTCAACCATCCGATCAAATACACTTACCTCTCTGGCATTGCTGTTGGCGCGTTTTTAATGCTGATGCTTTATGGTCGATTTGCTCAATTTATCACCTTAAGCGGTACCCAACTAGCTCGTAGTTTGAATTACTTCCTCAGCGGATTGTTTTTTGTCATGGCGATTGTGCAGGCGATGCAGTTGTATGGGGCAGGGTGAGGGGAGAGGAAGAGAGGAAGAGGTGAATGGGTGAATGGGTGAATTTGTGAACCTTCACCTTTTCACCTTTTCACCTCTTCACCTTTTCACCACCGACGACTATCGCGGTAGCTTTTGATTTATATTGCCATTTCAATTTTGATTTCTGGCAGTTATCTATAATTTTGATAGCTCATCGAAAAATCAAACCTAAAACGAACCGCATGCAACTAGGATTTGTCTCCGCTATTGTTCCTGATTTAAGTTTAGAAGAGGTATTGGCCGAAGCAGCAGCTACTGGCTATGATTGTGTAGAAGTGATGTGCTGGCCGAAAGGAAAAGCCGAGCGACGTTATGCCGGTGTTACCCATATTGATGTCAGCGATTTTACAGCAGCGGATGCTGAAGCGGTGCACCAATTGACCCACAAATATAAAGTGAACATTAGTGCCTTGGGGTACTATCCTAATCCGCTAGATCCAGACGAAAAGGCAGCAGCAGTCTATATTGCTCATATCAAGAAAGTGATAGATGCGGCGAAATTACTAGGCTTGTCGACCATCAATACTTTTGTAGGACGCGATTTCCGTTTATCTGTCACTGATAATTGGCCTCGTTTTATGGAAGTTTGGACCGATATTATTCAGCATGCTGAATCGCAGGGTATCCGGGTAGGGATTGAGAATTGCCCGATGTTGTTTACAGATGATGAATGGCCAGGGGGGAAGAACTTAGCCACGTCTCCTGCTATTTGGCGAAAAATGTTTACCGATATTCCCAGCGATTATTTTGGACTCAACTATGATCCTTCTCATATGATTTGGCAACACATGGATTACCTAACTCCTATCCGTGAATTCTCTCACAAGTTTTTCCATGTACATGCCAAAGATGTTCGTGTCGATCAACACCTATTAGATGAAGTAGGCATTATGGCGCCCCCCAATCTTTGGCATTCTCCGAAGTTACCAGGCCTTGGCGACGTGGACTGGGGCAAATTTTTCTCTACCCTTACTAGTTCAGCTTATGAGGGCCCTGTTTGTGTAGAAGTCGAAGATAGAGCCTATGAGGGATCAGATGAAAAAAGAAGGGCCTCGCTAGTGCAAAGCCATTCTTATTTAAGACAATTTGTGCCTAAGAACTCCTTAGCATCTTAGCTTATTCCAAAATGGGTCGTTTCATGAATACATCGTCCCAATTGATAGGTTGATCCTTGAGTGACCCCACCCGCTGTTCGAGCGCCGCATCGATGAGTTTCTTCTCGGCTGCAATCTTCGCATTGACCTGGTGGGTCCCAATCTCTGTATTATATTTCACACTATTGGCAATCTTATTACTCAGTAAAGAGGTATTTTCATGGTGTGCCATTTGGTAGACATGCTCATGTTCGTGCAAGAGATAGTCATAAGGGCTACGATGAGAAATCAGCTTCACTAGTACCGGAGCCGTCTCGATCGCAATAAACAATAAGACGATAAATATACTCGCCAAATAAATAGCATCACTACGTTGGGCTAGGCGATCTAATGCCTGTCTCTTATACACATCTGACGCTGCCGACGAAGAGGATAGTGTAG
>CAJXUM010001365.1 GCA_913060855.1 uncultured Lewinella sp.
GAGATCAGCCTCGGTCTCGTGGGCTCGGAGATGTGTATAAGAGACAGAGATGGGCGTGGGCGGCGATACTTCTTGGGGGAGATTAGTGCATGAGCAGTATACGCTGCCCGTGAAAGATTATTATTATTCCTTTTTATTGAAGCCTTTGGAGTAAAGCGGAGCGTCATCTAGCTTACTTTTCTACTATATATAAGCGGGTGAGTAGTCATGAAATATACAATTCGATGGAAAAAGAGAAGATAAATAAGAGATAGTAGTAAATTGTTTTCACCTGACAGATCTTAAACAGTCTCTTAGACTTCAGAAGTTTCCTCGGGAGTGACTAGGAAAACTTCTGAAGTCTTGCCTCGACTCTCCTTACACCGAACCACAAAAAAAACAATATGAAAGGCCAATTTGCCGTGCTATTACTATTGTCGATTAGCTTAGTAGGCGCTTGTACCCAAAAAGTCAGCCCCATCACTGTAGAAAAAGAAAATATACCCATCGAAGAGTTACTTCAACAAATGGCCACTCAGCACTTTGAAAAGGACTATCGGATTCAATACAATGCCTCCAAATCCTTTGCCAGTATCTCCAAAGAGATCAAAACGAGGAAGAATCAAATCTTTCCCACCTTGTCTTTTCTACTCTATGACATTCAACAAAAGAAAATTCTGCACCGGGAGGTCGTAGCCCGTGCACAACTCAAATGGATAAGTGATACCGCTGTCGAAATAGCCGTTACCCCTGGGATGGTTGATGATTCCGGAGATACCAAAGCAGGCTTTATCTACGATGTGACAACCGGCGAAAAACGACAACGCTAGTCCTGACTAAACTCAGTTAGAATCCTTTTCATACACACCACCTATCTAAAACTATTCATCCAATTTCAAATTGCTAGAATTAACCAAAATTTATGAATGCTAAAAATGCTATCCTGAGGCTCCTATTGCTATTGGCTTTACTATGGGGGAATACGGCTTGTCAGTCAGATGAAACCCAACCGCTTGTCAGTCTCAAGAAGATACCCAGCAATGTTACTAAGCAAGATCAAATCGCAGACAAAAGGGAAGGGCCCCATAACTTCTATGATTTTCACCATGCTATTAGGACTAATACGGGGGATACCGAACCGCGTTATGGTACTAGCTATAAACAGATCGCTTTGGAGCGAGCCTTGAATCAAAATCGGCTGCAGCTTCGAGGGGGCACCGCCCTACCGTGGATTGAACGAGGCCCCGGGAATGTGGGCGGCAGAACGCGTGGCCTGTGGGTCGACCCCCGTGATGAGAGCTACCTCACGTGGCTAGCAGGCTCAGCGGGAGGAGGACTTTGGAAAACAGAGAATGGAGGGAATGATTGGCGTATTGTCACCGAAGAGTTGAGCAATATGGCGGTGACCACGATTGGAGGGAATTTAGCCAATCCGGACATTGTTTATGCAGGTACTGGGGAGGGGTTCAATTCTAGAATGGTGAAAGGAAGTGGGATTTGGAAAAGTATGGATGGGGGCGAAAATTGGATTGTATTATCGGCAACGGTGGAGGATACGAAATTTTCAAATATCATGCGGATTGTGGTCAATCCATCAAATCCTAATGAATTATTGGTTGCCACTCGGACCAATCTCCGACAAGATATAGACGAAGATGAGGTAATCGCCTTGAGTCATATTCTTAAAAGCACAGATGGGGGCGCAAGTTGGGATGTTGTTTACCAAACCAACGGAAATGACCCGGCTACTTCGGCTCGCGTAGTACAGCAGATAGTAGCAGATCCTGAAAATTTTGACCTGCTATATGCTTCCGTTCGAGCCACAGGAATAATCCGATCTCAAGATAGGGGAGAGACCTGGGAGCAGGTCTTTGATGCGGATCAAGTTGGTTTTCGTCGAATGGAATTGGCCGTCTCGCCCTCAGCAAGTGATTGGGTTTATTTCGCCGCTGAATCCAGCCAAGGGGCGAAGTTGTATTTGTCACGGACTGGTGGTAGTACCTGGAATGAAGTGAGGGGCTCATTTGGTAATTGGCTATCTGGGCAAGGCTGGTACGATAATACCATTGCAGTACATCCTTATGATTCTAGCCAGGTTTTCGTAGCCGGAGCTGGACCCATGTTGAGGATTAATGTCACCGCTGATTCTGCGCGCACAGCGAGTAATCTAGAGGCTACTTTTGAGCCTGTAACAGATGGCTATAGCCAGTATGTTAATAGTTTTCCTGATGTTAATTCGAAAGGCGTTCATGTGGATCATCACAATATTGTATTACTTCCAGTAGATGAATCGAATGGCACTTTTTACATTCTAAATGCCAATGATGGTGGTGTAGCCTTCTCTCAAGACAATGGGGATACTTTTATTCAAACAGGGGATAGCTTTAAAGAAGAATTTGATCCTTTTACAGGAGATTTGATCAAGGTTTACCCTACACTGAAAGGCTATAATACTTCGCAATTTTACGGACTAGATAAAATGAACGGCGGGGATCGATACGTTGGAGGTACGCAAGACAATGGAAGTTGGGTTTCTGGACTCAATCCAGATAGCCTCTGTCTCTTATACACATCTCCGAGCCCACGAGACCGAGGC
>CAJXUM010001366.1 GCA_913060855.1 uncultured Lewinella sp.
CTCGGTCTCGTGGGCTCGGAGATGTGTATAAGAGACAGGTCCCACAATGACTAGCGAACCGATGCCAATATCATTCATTTGCCGCAACGTCTCTCGATAATACATCGATAACTTCTCTGGCCTAGCCAAAGCCGTTCGCATCATGATCACATAGCGGCCAATGTGATACAACAATTTTGAAACACCCATATTACACATTGTCAGATTGAAGTCCTGTCTCTAGCTTTTAGGTATAAAAGCATTCACTCACAAGACCACAATCCTTATTCTTAAATTCGAATTGATCCTTTCTCCTCTTTTCTTACCTTCACGAAGCGCCAAAATTAGAGTAATTTTCCGAAAATCGCTTACCCGTTGAATAAATTATAACACCACCAAACAAAAAGAGGTTGTTTGGGCGTATCCTTTAGAAGGCTTATTTTACGGCCCAAAATATAATTTCATGTCCCATAATGCAGTCATTACAGGTGCAACCAAGGGTATTGGGTTGGCCTTAGCCGAACACTTTGCCGCTAAAGGTTTCAATTTAGCACTAAGCGCTCGAACGGAAATTGACCTTTTAGCCGTTCAGGCAAAGCTAAAAGAGAAATACCCCGAACGCACTATCCTTATACAGGCTACCGATTTTGCTAAAGCTGATCAAATAGATGCTTTTATTGATAAGGTCAAGCAGACTTGGCCCCAATTAGATGTATTGATCAATAATGCTGGCATTTTTTATCAAGGGGCCATGTTGAGTGAAGATGCTGATCATCTTGCCCAAATGATGCAAGTAAACGTCATGGCACCTCATCAACTTTGTCGAGCTTTTGCGCCTCAAATGAGTGAAGCTGGTAAAGGTCATATCTTCAACATCTGCTCGGTAGCCAGCCAAAAGGTTTTTCCTGGATCAGGTTCCTATGCCACGACCAAGTTTGCCCTGCTAGGCCTCACCAAGGCGCTACGTCAGGAGTTACTCGATAGTAAAGTCAAAGTGACGGCGGTATTACCTGGTGCCACTTGGACGGCTTCTTGGGAGGGTTCTGGCATTCCTCCTAGTCGCCTAATGGCACCTGAGGATGTGGCAAAAGCGGTGTGGCAGGCCTGGGACATGGCAGCTTCCGTCGTATTAGAAGAGCTCGTTTTAAGGCCACAACAAGGCGATTTATAACCCGATCTATTCTTTTTAAAGCAGTCACTTAACACCTATTTATGAACGTGATTATTACGGGTGCCAGTCGTGGCATCGGATTCGATACCGCCTTACAATTGGCCCAAAACCCTCAATTCAACATTTTGGCCCTCTCTCGCAATGAACAAAAACTAGCACAACTTGCTGCCGCTGCTCCTCATCAAAACATTAGTTGGCTCACCTATGACCTAAGTAGACCCAATAAAGATGAGTTACTCAAAAAAATGGAAAATTGGATGAGTGTAGATATATTGATCAATAATGCCGGCCTACTGCGCAATAAACCCTTTCTGAAATTGACCGATAAAGATTGGTGGGAAATTTTTGAGGTCAACCTATTTGGCATTACCCGCCTTATTCGCCTCCTCTTGCCCAAGTTGAGTGCCAAAGGAGGCGCACATATCCTCAACATGGGAAGCATGGGCGGTGTACAAGGCAGTAGCAAATTTTCGGGTCTCTCTGCTTACAGTGCGAGCAAGGCAGCCTTAGCAAATCTGACAGAATGCCTGGCCGAAGAACTCAAGGCTGATAATATCGCCGTCAATTGTCTTGCGCTAGGCGCTGTTCAAACAGAAATGCTGGCGGAGGCTTTTCCTGGCTATCAAGCGCCTGTAGAAAGTAATCAGATGGGAGAAATGGTAGCTTGGTTTGCCACGCAAGGAAAACAGTTTTTTAACGGAAAGATATTACCGGTCTCGATCTCTACCCCATAACTAGTGGTCCGGCCGCAGACTGCTGGACAAAAGGAGAGGTCAGAAGTCAGATCTGCCAAGTACAAGGCAGAAGTCCCACCTCTGCAGTCTCTTTTCCCGGTCTTTGCAGCCAGGCAGGTCGCTTCTGTCTTCTAAACGTCTAGTCGAATGGTCCGGCCTATTTGTCCGCTATCAACCATTAGAAAATCAATTGAATAGTATCTTTACCTTTGCTAATTGAACTACCTTTAAAATGAAGCATACCTCAGCTGACTTTATTCCTTACGAAGCACTCCAACTGAGTGAATCTGAAATGCTGGAGAAGAGCCAAGTCTTTTATCAATTCATGGACAAGCGCCGTTCTTTGCGTTTTTTTAGCGATAAATCGGTGCCTAAAGCGGTAATCGAAAATATTATCCGAACTGCTTCCACCGCGCCCTCAGGCGCACACAAACAACCCTGGTCTTTCTGTGTCATTGAAGATAAAGGTATAAAACACGAGATCAGAAAAGCGGCTGAAAAAGAAGAATACGAAAACTATAATGGTCGCATGTCGGAAGAATGGCTAGAAGACCTAAAGCCTTTTGCGACCAATTGGGAAAAAGCTTTTCTAGAAATTGCGCCCTACTTGATTATTGTATTCAAAAAACCCTACGAACTAGATACAGCCTGTCTCTTATACACATCTGACGCTGCCGACGAAGAGG
>CAJXUM010001367.1 GCA_913060855.1 uncultured Lewinella sp.
ACGAGATCAGCCTCGGTCTCGTGGGCTCGGAGATGTGTATAAGAGACAGGCCACTGCCCGGCTGCTAGATTCCTAACAAAGGGGATGGTACTCCGACTGAAGTAGAGCGCTTGCTCATTCTTATCAAAAACGACTTTTACAATATTGGGATCGATAAGTGCTGCTTGATCGTCAATCTTTTTAGCCAAAGTAGCAATATCGATTTGCTGATTTTGGGCAAATAAATGAATGAGTTGATCAATTTGTCCGGGATCTATAAAGGGTTCATCGCCTTGAATATTGACCACCAATTCTGCATCAGGAATAGAGGTAGCCACTTCAGCACAACGGTCTGTTCCACTCCGGTGCTCGTCACTCGTCATCTGTACCTCCCCACCAAAAGATTTGACGTGTTTATAAATGCGTTCATCATCAGTAGCCACAATCACTCGATCCAGGGTCTTAGCCGCTTGGCATCGCTGGTAAACACGAGCAATCATGCTTTTGCCCTGAATATCAACCAAGGGTTTGCCGGGAAACCGAGAAGAAGCATACCTAGCTGGAATTACACCAATCACTTTCATAAGCGCAAAATAGTAAAGAAAGCTGACTTTCCTATCCATGGAAGACCTCCTAATCCTGACAGAAGTTAACCATACCTTAAAAAGTATCAGAGAAGGATTTTTTAAGCATTACTTATTATATTTGTAGCAAACCCCGATTCCAAAAGATTATGTCTGATACTATGAGAAACTTTGCACTATGCCTATTACTATGGGTAGGCTCCAATACACTAAGCGCTACGGGAGATAGCCTGTATTACCTGCTACCTCAAGATAGCGTGCTTTTACATATTGGTTCTTATCAGGAAAAATTCTTTTTCCATACGATTGAACGAAAACAAACCTTGTTTTCCTTAGCCAAGTTTTACGGCTTACGCGTACAAGAACTTTACTATTACAATGCTGGATTAAAGCAAAAGCACCTCTCGGTAGGTGATCCCGTACGGATTCCGATTCCGAATAAAGCTATCCTGCGATATACCTTCCCGGAATTTCAGCCTTCACAATTCGCCAAGATTTACTATGTGGTGAAAAAAGGCGATACTATGTTTCGCATTGCTAAGCAATTTTTCCGGATGCCGATAGAAGATGTCATGGCCCGTAACCAATTGACAAGTACTACCCTAAAAACAGGACAGATACTGCATATTGGCTGGATCAGTTTAGCAGGTATTCCGGAAGATTATCGCAAAAACCCTAACGGTCCGTATCACCCGCAAAATGAGGCCCTTCAAAAAAGGTATTTTGACAAGGTGGTCAGTCGGACGGAAAAATCGGGCCAAGGTATTGCGATGTGGCAAAAGAATGGCAACAGTGATCAGTTGTATGCGCTACATCGGAAGGCAAGGCCCAATTCTGTGATTGAAATCACCAATCCAATGACCCATCGTACGATTTATGCCAAAGTCATAGGAGGAATTCCTTCTACTGCTTATGAAAGCAATGTAGAGGTGGTCTTATCGCCCTTGGCGGCTAGACTGTTAGGCGCGAAAGATCCTCGCTTTTTCGTACAGGTCAAACATTATCGCTGATCCTCTGTATTGGGCTAGTAGAGAAGTCAGCGGCTAGGCAACAGCGGAGAGATAGGCTAGATACAAGGTTTGAGTTTTAAAGTATACATTTTTGACAGAAGTCTTTTTAGACTTCGCCCTTCCCTTCTTTTCTAGTACATTTGCAGCCTCAAATGCAAATTAAAGAGACAATGGACATAAAGAAAAACATCCTAGAAACAATTGGCAATACGCCTCTCGTTCAACTGAATAAAGTAGTAAAAGAAATTCCTGCCCTGGTCTTGATGAAGGTAGAAACTTTCAATCCAGGCCACTCCATTAAAGATCGGATGGCGCTCAAGATGCTGGAAGATGCCGAAGCTAGAGGCGACATCAAGCCTGGTGGTACCATTATAGAATGTACCAGTGGTAATACCGGTATGGGCTTGGCTATTGCTGGAGCAGTAAGGGGCTATAAGTCAATTTTCACGACCAATGATAAGCAGTCGAAGGAGAAAATGGACTTACTCAAAGCCATCGGCGCAGAGGTGATCGTATGCCCTACAAATGTTACGCCTGAGGATGAACGCTCTTACTATTCTGTAGCAGAGAAATTGAGCAAAGAAATTCCAAACTCCTACTGGTTTAATCAATACGATAATTTATCGAACCGACAAGCACATTATGAGAGCACTGGACCTGAAATTTGGAAACAAACCGATGGAAAGGTTACACATATGATTGTGGGTGTTGGAACTGGCGGAACCATTTCCGGAACGGGAAAATACCTGAAGGAACAAAACCCTAACATCAAGATTTGGGGGGTAGATACTTATGGCTCTGTTTTCAAAAAATACCATGAAACAGGCGAATTTGATGAGAAGGAAATTTATCCTTATATCACCGAAGGCATTGGGGAAGATATCTTGCCTAAAAATGTAGATTTCAAGGTGATTGATCATTTTGAAAAAGTAACGGATAAGGATGGTGCTTTGACTGTCTCTTATACACATCTCCGAGCCCACGAGACCGAGGC
>CAJXUM010001368.1 GCA_913060855.1 uncultured Lewinella sp.
CTGGTGAAAAAATATTTAGCTTCTTGGACCAACTTATTTATGCTTCATTCCTAAGTTGGAGTAAATCGGCTCAAAAACAATGCTATTTTCGAACTACGGGCAAGAAATGATAGTTCTCTGATAATTTTTGTGGTCAGAGAAGAACAAGCATGAAAAAAATAAACATCATCGGTACCAGTGGATCAGGTAAATCTACCTTTGCTAGGAAGCTATCCAAACAGTTGCAATTCCCCTATCTCGAAATAGATGCTATTTTTTGGGGCAAAGATTGGTACTGGCCATCTGATGAAGAATTCTTTGCCGATCTCAAGAACGCACTTGATAAAGAAGAGTGGGTCCTGGATGGGAATTATACGCGGACAACATCTCTAAAGTGGGAAACAGTAGATACCGTGATCTGGATAGACTTTAGCTTTGTTCGCACGCTTTATCAGGTGATAAATCGATCCATTCGGAATTTAATTACAAAGCAAGAATTATGGCCTGGCACTGGAAATCGGCAGACGATCCAGCGTTTCTTTTCTAAGGATTCAATCGTATTATCGACAATTAAAGTTTACCATAAGAATAGACGTAAGTATTTGAAAATGATGGATAGTAGTGAGTACGCACATATCCATTTTATTCATCTTAGAAGCCCAAGGGAATGCAGCCAATTCTTGAACGAGATGAACCCCAGGCAAAACTCCTAAAAATCACAAGCTCATGGATGCGCACGAAATCGATCATGCCAAGAAATGGAAATATGCAAAAGGCGAATTGGAACGTCGCTTTTTGATCAAAAATCGGCCCTCTTTTTTAGATACTCTTTCCTTCAAAGAAATCACTGATAAGTACATCGAGAATACCAACCTCCGCCTTCGCAAAGTTACCAATGGAGCATTCACTCAATACAAACTGACCAAGAAATTGCCTACCCTCTCTAATGGATTAAGCATTCAATGGGTGAGCACCATCTATCTCAGTCAAGGAGAATATGAAATCTTCTTGAAGTTGCCTGGAAAAATAATCGAAAAAAGGCGGTACTATTATCAGCCTGAAGTTGGAGAAATTATAGGCATTGATGAAATACAGTTAGGGAAGGACCAGAGAACCATTTGGATTGCGGAAGTTGAATTCAACGAAAGGCCAGAACAGACCTATTCCCTTCCGCTAGCTTATGACCGAGAAGTCACTAATGATAAAGACTATATTGGTAGTGTATTAGCAAAGCACTATATTGAAGAATAGAATCCACCATTCCTTACTTAATCCGTACCGTTATCAAAACCAAACCAACATCCGCCGTTCTCCAACAACGTAAGCACAAGTTGGATTTTAATCTCCAAGATATGGGGACCATTTTTGAGCAGGCCAATGGGAAAGTGGATAGTCCGCATCGTCATGACTACTATACCGTCGTCTTAGTGGAAAAAGCAGAGGGTAAACATGTGATCGACTATCAAACCTATGCTTTTGCTACAAATCAAGTTCACTTTGTCAGTCCGGGGCAAGTCCACCAGGTAGTTACACCTAGTAAGCCCAAAGGCTGGGTGTTCACCTTCTCAAAAGATTTCTTGGTAGAAAATAATATCCCTGAAAGTTTTATTTCGAATATCAATCTTTTCCGTCAATTTGGCGAGACGCCTCCCTTGGAAATCGATGACGTGACTTTCCAGCGCCTATATCGGATCATCAAAGAGATGGAAGAATGCCTCCCCTTAGATCTCCATTATCGCCATCGAGCACTGGGCGCTTTACTGCAGCTATTTTTGATCTATTGCAACAACAGTTGTTTACTGGATACGACCCAACTCGATGAAGAAAATAGTGGCGTTTGTATGTTGAGGGATTTCAAGTCACTGGTAGATCAACATTTTCAGGAGTGGCATAAAGTTTCATCTTACGCTCCGACCCTACATATTACCGCCAAACACCTCAGTCATACCGTGAAGCAACTCACGGGCAAAACCGCCAAGGAATTAATCCAAGACCGCCTTACGCTGGAGGCTAAACGCCTCTTGTATCATACCGACCTGTCCATCAAAGAGGTAGCCTATCGCTTAGGGTTTGAAGAACCGCTGCATTTTAGTGGTTTTTTCAAAAAACAGGCGGGGCTGTCGCCCACTCTATTTAGGGCTAGAAAATCGACATAGGTAACCAGCCGACGTCGCTTAGTTCATCAAATGACTACTTCATACTGCATCAAACCCGAAATATCAATATAATTTGGTGGGTGGAAAAACTAACCCAGGCGGGAATAGGGCGGCTATGGCCCTCGCTGCTACAGCTGCTGAGAGTCTGCCAAATAAATTTGGCGACTACGTGGTTTCCGCCATTTTTATATATCCCGCTGCTCTTTTTATATCTCACTGCTTTCCTTTTTTCTGCAAATTTGTAGTGTAATTAAAACGAAATGAAAATGGACCGGAAAAACTTCTTAAAGAAAACACTGCTCAGTGCGGCCGGACTAGCCGCCGGGAGTCAAGTACTGAAAGCGGAGAACGAAGCAAAAAAAACATCGACCTATGACAAACTAATGGAGCAGGTCCTGTCTCTTATACACATCTGACGCTGCCGACGAAGA
>CAJXUM010001369.1 GCA_913060855.1 uncultured Lewinella sp.
CGAGATCAGCCTCGGTCTCGTGGGCTCGGAGATGTGTATAAGAGACAGACCCCGTTCTGCTGAGAGCGTTTATCGATTGGTTGCCAGCGCTGAGAGAAGGTGAGAAGTTCTATTGCTGCCTGTTTGCGCGTAAGAAATACTTGCCAGTTAATTTAAAATCGAATGACAAATCGCAACTCCGGCGATTTTTATCCGACAAGGATCGTTTATTCAATAAAATCGAACAATTGGAGGCCAAACTCGGCGCCTATAAGGTAAAGGGAGGAGCCGCCCCACAAGATTCACTGGTGCTGTACATCAATCCCAATCCACGAGGCTTGAAGAATGCCACTTTTAATAGCATTATTAAGCTGACAGAGTCACTCAAAAACCAAACGCCCAATTTGAATCCACACCAAGAAGTAATGAGTGCCATTCAAAAATCGGTGGGGCAAAAAGTATACCTTGACTTTGACATTGATGACAAGGATTTTGACCTTAATCGGCTAGAAGGAGTTGTCAACCCTGATGCGTTAAGCGTTGTGCAGACCCGTGGGGGCTATCATGTATTGGTGAAACTGGCAGCTGTCAATGCGGAGTTTAAATCGACTTTCTACAAAAAAATGCTAGCCTTGGGAGTGGATCAAACTGGCGATCAATTATTACCAGTCCCAGGCTGCACACAAGGTGGGTTCATGCCTCGGTTTATTGAAATGAAATAAATCTGACAAAAATCCTATCGTTTTTTTCTACCCAATCGTCCAAGAGATAAACATTATAACCAATGCATTATTTCTTAACGATTTTACTGATTATGACAACAACTTCCGCCATGGGCCAAAATGGCAAGGCCGCCACAACAAAGAAAACTTTTAGTCGTGAAACGACTGTCGATATCGACATCCAAGCCGATCCTACCATTATCTGGGCATTACTGACGAATGCTGCTGATTACCCCCGATGGAATTCAACCATTACTTCCATGGAAGGAACGATCGAACTAGGGCAAAAGATCCGGCTAATGTCCACGCTAGATGACAAGCGAACATTTAAATTAAAAGTCAAAGAGTGGGAAGCTGAAAAACGCCTTGTGTGGGGCGATGGCAAAGGGAAACGGGTGTTTCTGCTTAGTCCACAGGGAGAAGGTGTCGTTCGATTTACCATGACTGAAAAAATAGGAGGCCTCATGTTCCCACTATACGCCAAATATATCCCACCCTTTGATGAATCCTTCGAACAGTTTGCTGCCGACCTCAAGTTAGAGGCAGAGACTATTCAACAAGCGAGTAACTAATATTCGATACTGGACGTGATAGGGTAGGAAGGCTGTTATTCTTCTTTTAGGTATCTACATTTGGGTGCTGTCGGATAGTTGTGAGTTGATGGGTTGCGGGGTCAACCACTCGTAACGGTTTCGCAATATCTACTATTTTCAATTTGAGAGGATACCTGTTCTCTGTCTTCCTACCGCTATCCCCTTGGTTCGCCTTTACATGCTGGAACGATTTCTCTAGTTGATTCCTCGACCTTACAATCGTAGTAAGATCAAAAAATCACTTGGATAAACTAGAGAGGGATGTTCAGATTACTAATGTTATTTGCCATGACTTCTGGCTTCAGTCTTAATTTATTAGCTACCAAAAGGAATGAGACTATCACTCTACCCGATGGGCGAACTTTGGGCTATGCGATATATGGAGACACGACAGGTTTTCCGGTCTTTTACTTTCACGGTGGGCAAGAAAGTCGATTATCTGCTGCGTTTATGGATACCGTGGCTTACGGATTGGGCGTGCGGCTTATTGTACCTGATCGTCCGGGTATAGGGCTTTCTTCCTTTCAGCCGGATCGTAGGTTTCTAGACTGGGCTAAAGACGTAACAGCCTTAGCAAATACCTTGGGAATTGAACGTTTTTCGGTATTTGGCTTGTCGGGCGGAGCGCCGCATGTACTCGCTTGTGCGTATGAAATTCCGGATCGTATAGAAAAGGCCACTATTGTAGCAGGAGCTGCGCCTTATGACTATCAAGGAACTAAAAAAGGAATGTGGTTCCCCGTAAAGCTCATCCATTGGTTTGCCAGTTGGGAAAAAGACAAGCAACTTCGAAAGTTCATTCAGAATGACTACAAGATCCTTGCTACAAAACCAGAGAAGCGCCTAAAGCAACTCCAAAAATACTTACCAAAACCGGATCGTCTTTGGTTAAAAGAACACCCACACCACGCCAAGGGGTTTATTAAGGGAAGCTTAGAAAGTTACCGGCAAGGCATAGATGGAGTAGTACAAGAATGGAAACTCTATGTAGCAGATTGGGGTTTTGATATTCGACAAATCCAGCAACCGATTTCATTGTGGTATGGTGATAAAGATAAAATGGCCCCTAAGTATAGAGCTTTTTACTACCATGAACAACTCCCTCACTCAAAGCTACAGCTTCTAAAAGATGAAGGCCATTTCTCTTTGATTCGACGGCATCTGGCTACTATACTTGCAGAACTTAAAAACTGATGTTTTTTAGAATGACCTATTAAAACAGCTGTCTCTTATACACATCTCCGAGCCCACGAGACCGAGGCTGA
>CAJXUM010001370.1 GCA_913060855.1 uncultured Lewinella sp.
CGAGATCAGCCTCGGTCTCGTGGGCTCGGAGATGTGTATAAGAGACAGGGTTACTTCCTGCTCCCTGTAGAAAGCTATATTTCAATCGGACAGCCAAGTCACCTATGCCCGCTGCATTATCAGAGTAGTCGGTAGTGTATCGCAATTCAGGATCGGTATTTGTACCACCAAAACGATGGTTGGCTTGTCCTAATGCTGCCCAAGTAAAGCTATTCATCTCAGCTATCATTTCTCCCTCCATGGTTAAATTCACCAATGGGATAGCTAATCCTATATCCAAATTATTGGTGATTCCCGCGGTGAGATAAAAGGCAAAAATACTAGCATCAAGGTTGAGGCCTAATCCAACATCCAGTACATCACTTTCATTCGGATTGGTACCTAAGAATTCTCCCGGCTTCTGGTCCACATCAAGGTGAGTAAAAGAAAACTGCATCTCATTCGTGTTAATCCCTCTGATACGAGAAGGGGATAAAAGCGTATAGTTAAACCCAAAATTGATTTTGCCTTTTCCCAGGGTTTTGGCTGTTTCAGCAAAAATTGGCCCTAGACTTTCACTAATACTGACGGGTTGACCCGTAGAAAAATCAAAAGTTACCCCCGCAGAAGTAGAGCTGAGAGGGAAGGAAGAAATATTCCCGGCGATGAAACTATTTAAAGCGGGAGTGAGCTCATTGGCTGCTTTCATGGCTGCCTCAATAAAGTGAGAGCCGTGCTCACCCGGACTACCACTCTGTAGAAATGCATCTACTAAAATTTCATCGAATTTTTCTTGAAAAATGGTGTTGAGTTGTGCTTTTAGCGGGAGGTAACCGACCAAGCAAAAAAGCAGGCTGGTAGCATATAGCCATGACATACGGGCTTTGGTTTTCATTGTGATTAGTTTGTCTGTTAATTATTATTAAATTAGGTATTTATTGATCGAAGTTCTTTAAGCGTGATTTTTTGAAGCAAAATTTGAAGGAACGAGGTTCTGGAAACCGATTTCCAAGTTCTTGTTCTCTCGAATTGCAGCCAGTCAATCATGTTTAAACAACTTCATCTATTTAAAGCCGGTAATTTTCCAGTTTCCCCCATTGTTTTCCATCTTCCACATCTTGGGAAATTGGCTATCCTCTCTTTTTCTTTTGGACTTATTGAAAAAAGACATTAAGATGTTAAAATTGACGGTGGCACTATTACCGTTAATGTTAAGCTTTTCATTTTGCACCTTCACCGTAACATCCTGTACGTTTCGGAAGAACTGAGACCAACCCATTTCTTCTTGTCTAGAAATAAAACCTCCTGCCCTCAAACCATTCAAATCGGCTGTTTCTAACCCACTGGCATAAGTATCTAGCATACCTTTAATCTTCCGAGTAGCCAATGTGTTGTCCGTTTTCTTTTCAGTGGGAGGAGGAGGGGGCGTAACTTTGACCGGTGACTTGGCAATCGTCACGTTGGCATATAGGTCCTTAGCTCTTTGGAAAGACCTAATGGCTTGTTCATAATTGGCTTGCTTAAAATACTGTTCAGCTATGGACTCCCTTTCTTGTGCATTTTGGTAACCCACATTCGCCTTAAGCTGTGCTAGTGTTCCAGGCAAAGTCTGTCGAACCTGAGCCACTTCCGTACGAAGTTTCTCTGCTTCTCTTTGTCCCGCGAGCGTTTTTTCGGCCTTATTGAGTTGATCTACAATGCCGCTGTAGGTTCCTTTAGCTGTTTTGTATAATCTTTGCGAATTGATATAACCAATCTGGGTATTCAACTGAAATTGTTGATCTGCTTCTTGCTCCTTTCCTAAGGCATCCGTAAAGAGCGCTTTGGCCTGACTCCCTCCGCCTAGTTGTTCTGCCGTAGCCTTGATACTTTTCATTTCTTGTCTTTCTACCTCACTCAAGGCCCTCAGTTCATTTAGTACTGCAAGATCTTGCGTAGGGGGCTCTTCAGTTGCGGCGGGCTGATCATCATCAAAGGATTTGCTTCCCGAAGCTTCTTGATCCGTTTTTTCTTCTGTGACGGGCGTTGGCTGATCTTTCTTTGCAGGGCCATCCTTCTGTGGAGAAGATTGGGCCGTACTATTTATATCTTCAGTGGCAGTCGGTATTTCTGTGGATACCGGAAGTGTATTTTGTGAAGTGGTATCAACGGTAGTACTATCTATAGCAGCATCTTCCTCGGACTTGCCAGTGTTCTGGCAAGCACTGAATAAGCATACAATGAGTGCCAAAGACAGGAAAAAAGATACACTGGGTTTACTATTCTCCTTTGCGGTAGGCGCTATTATTGGATAACGCATGTATACCCTTTTCACCTGAAGGTAGGGCCTGGCATTCCAGTTTGAAAGTCCTAGGGGTTTTACACTTACACTTTTAAGCAATTGTAATACCCTCTTCTTTAGTGTTACTAAGAAATTCATTGATTTGATGGTTTTATGATGTAAAGGAAGAATCATTACTACGCTAGTAGTAAGAGCAAAATATCACAGTATTCCAGCGCTGAATCTGGAGTACAGAAACACCTTCACAAAGGCTGTCTCTTATACACATCTCCGAGCCCACGAGACCGAGGCTGATCTCG
>CAJXUM010001371.1 GCA_913060855.1 uncultured Lewinella sp.
CGAGATCAGCCTCGGTCTCGTGGGCTCGGAGATGTGTATAAGAGACAGTCCCTATGCTCGTAATTGCCCTTTGTCTGCCTTGTGTACTCGTATTTGCCGAGAAAACACACCTTATTCCTTCAGCCGCTGAACCCCACCGGGTAATCTATGAGGCTGAAACACTAGCTCATCCATCCGCTTACAAACCCTACAAAACGCACCCAAACGAACGCTATAAGCTTGATGCTCCGCCATTAAATTCCTGCGATAATATTGGGTTTGAGCTCAATAATTTCAGCGGTTGGGTAGGAACTACGGGTATTGAAGGGACGATCACCGATGAAGGTATCATCGAAGGTAGGCATACGATTACCTCTGCTGGTTTCGATCCTGTTGTTCCAAGCCTTAAAACCGTTGCACCGGGTAGTAATTACTCCGTTCGGTTAGGCAATGACGGGACCGACTATGAAGTAGATCGTCTAACAACTTCCTTTTTAGTCACAGAATCTAACACGCTGTTTTCGTATCAATTTGCCGTAGTTCTAGAAGATCCTAATCACACGATTGAAGAGCAGCCTCGATTTGAGATTGCAGCTTTTGATCAAAGCGGCGCTTTAATTCCATGCACCTATTATTTGGTGATCGCCGCAGAGGATATCGAAGGATTCCAATCGCTTGGTGATATTCGCTACCGAGATTGGTCTACTGTAAGTTTAGATTTATCCCAATACATGGGTCAGGAAGTGACCATCCGATTTACAACGATCGACTGTGCGAAAGGCGGGCACTTTGGTTATGCCTACATCGATGCGGAATGCATGGTAGCAGAATTAAGCCTAAGTTGTAATGACGAAACCGTTTGTGCTGATCCTAGTGCCTTTTGTGCCGATGCGGCCAGCTACACCCTCTCTGCTCCTCCCGGCTTCAATAATTATCTCTGGAGCAATGGAGAGGTGAGTCGAGCTATAGAAATCAATGACCCAAATCCGGGAGCTTACTATTCTGTTTCCTTCAACAATTTTTCCTCTGGAGAATTTGGAGATTGTATGGTCAGTCTAGATATCACGCTTCCCAATCCGCCACCACCACCTGCTATTCCTCTTGATGAGAATCTTTACCTATGCACCGATGACCCAATTCGGCTAGATGCCGGCCCTGGTTATAGTGAATACAAATGGTCGACAGGCCTCGATACCCAAATTATTGTGGTAAACAGCACAGGAAACTACAGTATAAGCGTAACAGATGCCAATGGATGTCGAGCGGATAAAAACATCCAGGTCAGTAAAGGCATACTACCACAAATAGACCTGGATAAAATCGATGCTTCATGCGTCAACCAGACCGATGGTAGTGCCTCTTTTGAGTTGTTAAATGACCTAGAAGGTATCCGGGTTAAATGGAGTAATGGTGCCCAAACACCTGAGATTGAGAACCTGGGTGCTGGCGAATACTGCCTAACCGTCACCGATGCCATTGGTTGTTCTGTTACAGACTGCATTCAAATTACCACGCCTCCCCCATTGACGCTGGAAACGGAGGCAATAGATAATATCTGTTACGGGTTTTCAGAGGGGCAATTGAACATTGCCTCTAGTGGAGGTACTCCCCCCTACCTCCACGCCGTAACAGACAATACCTTTTATCCGACTACCAACTTTGGCGGATTGTCAGCAGGAGACTATACCGTGACGGTGCAAGATGCCAATGGCTGTATTTATAGTAAGAAGACCCAAGTCACAGAACCCCCTCAACTAACGGTAGATGCAGGTCAGGACATTCAGATTAATCTCAGTGAAACAGCCGATTTACTGGCTCTCCCCAATTTCCCGGTAGAGAGCTTTAGCTGGGAAGGTGAATTTTGGGAAGACTGCAACGATTGCGATGATCCGACGGTGCGCCCATTTTATTCTTCCACCTATAAAGTAACGGTAGTGGATGAAGCAGGTTGTGAGGCGAGTGATTTTGTAGACGTCCTAGTCGCCAAGCCTAGAAATGTATTCATTCCCAATGCTTTTTCGCCGAATAATGACAGCGAAAACGATGCTTTTTTCATCAATGCAAGTGCCGAAGTGGCTAATATCCGCTCCTTTCAAATCTTCAGTCGATGGGGTGAACTCATTATGGAATTGGAAGAATTTCAACCCAACGATCCTCAGTTTGGCTGGGATGGACGGCATAAAGGCAAGTGGGTGAATCCCGGCGTATATGTATACACTGCTGAGATAGAATTTATCGACGGGGTGAATATGGTATTCAAAGGGGATGTGACCTTGGTGAGGTAAGGGGATTTTGGAAACGAGCAGTTGAAAAATACGCTAACTACTATTCGCTTTTAATATAGATGCATTTTAACAAAGAGGGCTGCCCACGTTGCGTGTTATGGGCAGCTCTTTTTATTAGCGCATGTCAAAATTATAAGCAGATAGTTCCTATAAAAGGCTTGGATTGTACGCGATCCGAAAAGAAGATAGCAGCATTTAAAATGTTGATCACCTTTAAAAGGTTCCAATTCTAGAAGGCGAATTTAATACCTGTCTCTTATACACATCTGACGCTGCCGACGAAGAGGATAGTGT
>CAJXUM010001372.1 GCA_913060855.1 uncultured Lewinella sp.
CTCGTGGGCTCGGAGATGTGTATAAGAGACAGATATAGCGAATGGCTAAAAAACCGAAATCGGAATTACCTCAATGGGTGCAAGAGCAACAGCATCAAAGTTGGCAAATTGAAATACTCATCGCTAGTGGTTTGATCTTCTTTTTAACCAAAATTCCTCAATACTTAGGGAGCTGGTTTGCCAACTATACGCAAGCCACTGATTTTGGGGCAGAAAGTGTTATTTTATTGATAGGTGGGTTGTATTTTTCTCGCGTCTTACTGATTGGTTTTATTATCAACCTTGTCCTTCGTGCACTCTGGTTAGCCTATTTGGGGGTGAATTTTGTTTATCCTAATGATATCAATTATGAGCAACTCGGCTATTCCAATTACTTCCAGGAACGAATGGAAAAACAACCTGACGCTGCTGCAAGAATTATTCAATTGGAACATTTGAGTAGTTTATCCTATTCGATGACATTGATGTTGACCATCATGGCATTCGGGACTTTTACCCTGCTAGCTGTACTTTTCTATCTACTGAAGTTTGTTGCGTATTCCTTATATGATTCTCAAGCATTCGGGATTTTCTTTATGGTCCTGCTTTTCTTGTTCTCTCTAGGCATTTTGGATTTTCTTTTTTTCAAATTACTGAAACGCTACCCGAAAGTCTCTAAATGGTATTATCCTTTCTACCGTTTCTATTCCATAGTTAGTTTATCCTTTCTTTTCAAAAGGGAATGGCTCGTTCTAATATCTAATGGGAAAAGATGGATTATCTATACGTTGTTCCTTATTTTTTTTGGGATTGCTTTCTTTCTAACCGCTGATGATGTCAATCGGTATGTAGGAAGCTTCAATCAATTCACCCTAAACCTATATGAAGATCGGGCTTACCTGAACATTCCTACTTACAACACGATTAAGCGACAACGGTATGATAATTTGTTGGTAGAAAATGATAAAATTCGGGTTTGGTGCCTAAGTGCAGATGTTATTCGCGAAAAAAGTGCCTGGGTATTTGTTGTTTATGATAAATGGATGGATTCTTCTCTTCAGCTGATTCTGGATGACTATGATTTTCAAAAGGGAGACTTTAAAACCAGAGAAGAGTTATTCGCCAATGATGAAAAGTTTTCAGCTGCTTTATCACGGTATTTCAAATTGAAAGTCGATGATAATAGTATAGAAGATATTGAATGGTTTTATTATCGGCACCATAGGACAAATGAAATCGGATTTAAAACCTATTTTCGAACAGATAGTATTCCGAGTGTTAACCACCTTATGCATATAGATATATACCATCCAGAACAAGATACTAGTTACTATCGCCCTTACAGAACTACCTCTTTTTTTAAGGAATAGAAATTTCCTTACCTTCAGCCGAAAACATATCCTATGCTCACGCAGCGCCAACTCTTCCTACAACGATTAGCCCCTACCAGTCCTGGCCCCTTATTACTTGAAATTGACCGGGGAGAAGGGGTTTACTTATATGATACTAAAGGGAAAGAATACCTTGACCTAATCGCAGGGATTGGTGTGAGTGGTTTGGGACATTGCCATCCTAAAGTTACCGCTGCTATAAAGAAACAAACCGATCGGTATCTTCATACGATGGTCTACGGAGAATACGTGTTGAGTCCACAGGTACAATTGGCAGATTTGATGATTCAACACCTACCCGCTAGTTTGAACAGTGTCTATTTTGTCAATTCGGGCACGGAAGCTACGGAGGGAGCTATGAAACTAGCCAAACGGTTTACGGGTAGAACAGAAATCATAGCGGCCAAAAATGCCTACCATGGTAGCACACAGGGATCCGCCAGTCTGATGTCGCCCACTACCTTTACCCAGGCCTTTTATCCCTTATTGCCGGATATCAAGCATATCAGTTTCAACTGTGAAACCTGTTTGCAAAATATCACCAAAAAAACCGCCTGTGTGATTGTGGAAACCATACAGGGTGAAGCGGGTGTTTATCCGCCCCTACCGGGCTATCTTCAACAACTGAGACAGCGTTGTACAGAAGTCGGTGCACTACTAGTTTTCGATGAAATACAAGCGGGATATGGTAGAACGGGAAGTTTATGGGCGTTTCAACAGCAAAACGCTGTTCCTGACATTTTGCTATTGGCAAAAGGAATGGGGGGTGGAATGCCGATTGGGGCTTTTGTCGCTTCACAAGAAATCATGAAGGTGTTTTCATTCGATCCGATTTTGGGGCATATTACGACCTTTGGCGGTCATCCAGTTAGTGCTGCCGCCGGGTTGGCCACGTTGCAGGTCTTATTAGAAGAAGATCATATCAGCCAAGTAGCCAAAAAAGAAAACCTCTTTCTTTCGCTTCTGCAACATCCAGCCATTGAAGCCGTAAGACATGCTGGCCTTTGGTTTGCCGTGGAACTTCGCGACTTTGATTTTTTACAAGCGGTCATTGATGACTGTTTGGAACAGGGTCTAATTACCGATTGGTTTTTGTTTAATAATCGCTCGCTCCGGATTGCCCCGCCATTGATCATCACCTGTCTCTTATACACATCTCCGAGCCCACGAGACCGAGGCTGATCTC
>CAJXUM010001373.1 GCA_913060855.1 uncultured Lewinella sp.
GAGATCAGCCTCGGTCTCGTGGGCTCGGAGATGTGTATAAGAGACAGATTTTAGAATTAAAAGGGGACTACTAACAAAGTGCATAATATTCAATCCTACACCCAATTTTTGCTAAAGACACGATTAATGCTGATTTAAAAGCGTAATTGATCCACAAAAAAGTGAGGGCAGGTGGGATACGTGGTACGGCATTAGTGAGGGGACAAAATTAGAGTGGGCTGGTATTAAAAAGTTGTGGACTTTAAAGGCCTTGAAAAACTATGGCAGAATTGAAAAATAAACAAAAGACTACATGAAATATCTTCTACCCGTCCTTTCCATTTTAAGCTTTCTCTCCTGCAATAATGAACAAGAACTCAGCATCGATTACCATGCTCATATCTTATCATCCAGATCAACGCAGATGATCTGAGTTATGGGGATCTATTGAAAAGAAATACCACTACATTATCTCATGAATTCACCTATTACTACAATGGAACAGACCAAAGAGTACCTGAGCTGGACGCTCCACAAGAGCGTGATCCAATAGAAACAAAAAAATAAGCAATCGATGATTAGGAACTTCAATGACCTTAAGAATAGAGGGAATGCTGGTATTCCAATAGTGTTTCTAATAATGACGCTTTTCAGTTGTGCTCAGAAAAGTAGCCAGTTAGAAGGTGGCGCGAAAGAACGTCCCAACTTCATTATCATCTTCACCGATGATCAGGGCTATGGAGACCTTGGCTGCTTTGGTGGTGAGCATGTCTACACGCCCAATATTGATCAAATGGCGAAGGAAGGAGCTCGCCTTACCAGCTTTTATGTGGCGGCCCCCTTGTGTACCCCTTCACGTGCGGCATTGATGACGGGTTGTTACCCCAGACGCGTGAGTATGGAACCTGCCTCAAGTTATACGGTGGCCTTACCCAATAACCCCTCTGGAAAAAGGTTTCCGGTTTGCTTAGCAGGCGATGGCTATGGACTGAATCCAGGCGAAATAACCCTAGCGGAAGTGGCTCGATCTGTGGGCTACAGAACCGGGATATTTGGCAAGTGGCATTTGGGTGACCAAGCTGAATTTTTACCCACCAGACAAGGCTTTGAAGAATTTTTCGGTCTGCCGTATAGTCACGATATTATGCCCAAGCACCCCAGGCAAGCATATTATCAATTCCCACCGCTACCTCTCTTAGAAGGAGAGGTAGTCATCGAGCTAGACCCGGACGCCAATTATTTGACAAGAAGAGTCACAGAACGGGCAGTGAAGTTTATCAAAGATCACAAGGATGAAAATTTCTTTCTCTACATCCCACATCCAATTCCGCATCGGCCATTGGCCGTCTCAACAGAAATTAAAGAAGAATATGCTGAGTTATTAGCGAATGGAACCAAAGCCTCTCCTGAAATTTACGAGACCGCCATTTATGAGATTGATTGGTCCGTAGGTCAAATTCTTGCCACCTTAAAAGAACAAGGAATCGATGAAAATACAATTGTACTGTTTACCAGTGATAATGGAGCCGTGAGAACAAGGACGAAATCTTTGAAACCCTTATCGGGAGGCAAAGGTAGTACGCTAGAGGGGGGAATGCGTGAGCCAACCGTGATTCGTTGGCCGAAAAAGATAAAAGCGGGAAGCGATAACGACCAACTGCTCACTACCATGGATTTATTACCCACCTTTGCCAAATTGATAGGAGCTAAAATACCTGGCGATCGTATCATAGACGGAAAAGACATCTTAGCTGTACTTACCGAAGGCGCCAACAGTCCACACCAATATTTTTTCTACTCCCACTGGGGAACACTTGAAGCTGTAAGATGGAAGGATTGGAAACTTCGAATCATTGGTGGAAAAGAATCGCTTTACCATCTTAAGACAGATATTTCCGAGAAAACTAACCTAAAAGATCAACATCCGGAAATTGTAGCCCAACTCAAAGAGGCTATGGAAAAGTTTGATGTGGAAATAACAAAAAATGCTCGTCCGGCTGGACAGGTCGAAAACCCGAAGACGCTGACAATAGAGTAAATCTCAAAGTTTCAATTACTTGAAAAAAAAGCACTTACGATCTGAATTACTTGTTTGATAGGATTGTACAGTGTTTTAGTGCATATTTGGCATGTAGCGATGATAAAATAATCAATAGACTTTGAAGGATAAAATGAATAGTAACTATAAGGTGGGCGATTTAATTTATGATGCGAACATTTACGATGGGATGAATACCGACCTGGCTGATTTGCCATTTTACAAGCGGTGGCTACCCCAAAAAAAGGATGCCCAGATACTTGAACTTTGTTGTGGCACAGGCAGACTTACGCTTCCCATTGCAAAGGATGGATATGATATTAGTGGGGTAGATTACACTTCTTCCATGCTTGAACAAGCAAAGTTTAAGGCTTCCGAAGGAGGATTAGAAGTTGAGTTTATTGAAGCAGATATTAGAACGCTAGAGTTGCCGGAAAAATACGACCTTATCTTTATTCCGTTCAATTCAATCCATCATTTATATAAAAATGAAGATTTATTTAAGGCACTTAAGGCGGTTAAAAGCCACCTCAAAAA
>CAJXUM010001374.1 GCA_913060855.1 uncultured Lewinella sp.
CGAGATCAGCCTCGGTCTCGTGGGCTCGGAGATGTGTATAAGAGACAGAATATATCCTGATGAAAATTGAATTGATCAGATTAGACGATGCCTACCATATGCAGGCCATCAATGAAGAAGGGCAAACAACTGAAACAGATGGTTCTCCAGCTATCGGAGGACACAATAAAGCCATGCGTCCGATGCAAATGCTATTGAGTAGTATGGGAGCCTGTAGCTCGATCGATATTATCCACTTGTTGAATAAGCAACGCCAGAAATTAGATGATATCAAGATTAGTTTAAATGGCGATCGAGAAGAGGGAAAGGTTCCTTCTCTATTTACGGCGATCCAAGTTCATTATCGTTTGTATGGAGACCTGGATGACAAGAAAGTGGAACGTGCTGTTAATATTTCAATGGAAAAACTATGTTCTGTAGCCAAGATCATCGAAAAAACAGCCAAAATCACGTGGACTTGGGAAATTATTAAGTCATGAAGAATAAATAAGATTATTCATCAGAACAACCTATCTATTATGTCTGAGAAACCGAAGCATTTCGAAACCAATGCGATCCGCCTACAGCGAGAACGTACGCAATACCGCGAGCATAGTGTGCCACTATTTCTAACCTCGAGTTTTACTTTTCCAAATGCTGAGGCAATGCGCGATACGTTCGCTGGCGAAGCAGATGGACTTATCTACTCGCGCTACAGTAACCCCAATACGGATGAGCTAATCCAGAAAGTCTGTGCGATGGAAGGCGCGGAAGCCGGTTTTGCTACAGCCTCAGGCATGGCGGCGGTGTTTGCTAGTATGGCAGCTTTTCTCAAGACTGGGGATCACGTGCTTGCCTCGCGGGCGGTATTTGGATCAACTCACCAGGTGCTTACAAATATTTTCCCGAAGTGGGGCATCACTGCTACCTATGTTGATCCTTTGGATATCGACAACTGGCCAGCCGCAATCCAGGACAATACGCGCATGCTAGTCCTGGAGAGTCCTTCCAACCCAGGACTCACCCTGGTCGACTTAGAAAAAGCCGGTCAAATCGCCAAAGCTCATAATCTAATACTGAATGTTGACAACTGCTTTGCTACGCCTTATTTGCAGCAGCCACTTTCCTATGGCGCCGACCTATCGGTGCATTCTGGAACGAAGTGGATGGATGGCCAAGGGCGGACACTGGGCGGTATCATCGTCGGTAAGCAAGCGTTGATTGATCAGGTGCAAGGTTTTTGCCGGCACACTGGGCCTGCCATGTCACCTTTCAATGCCTGGGTACTTTCCAAAAGCCTGGAAACTTTAAGTGTTCGTATGGATCGACACTGCCAAAATGCAATGGCACTAGCGGAACGTTTGGAGACTCATCCTCAAGTAAATGAGGTACGTTATCCCTTCCTGGCTTCCCATCCACAGATGGACTTGGCCAAGCGTCAAATGAAGTACGGCGGTGGCTTGGTCTCCTTCGAAATCAAGGGTGGGGTAGCGGCTAGTATGCAGTTTCTCAACAAGATCAAATTGTGTTCTCTTTCCTCTAATTTAGGGGATACGCGAACTATTCTAACGCATCCGGCTACCACGACGCATTCAAAGTTATCTGAAGCGGAACGTTTGGCGGTTGGAATCACACCTGGATTGATACGTATCTCTGTAGGCCTAGAACATATCGAGGATATAAGTGCTGATATTATGGCTGCATTAGCGATTTAAGCCCTATTTAGGCAATAAGGAAGACCCGCAATTCGTATTGTTTTTGAGAAAACGTGTGTTACATCATAGCTTCTTAAGCAAATTTTGCCAAGAATCTGACGCTATCTAGCAAATCGAGTGTATTAACGTGCAATAGAAATGAGCGAGGAGAGGGGATGGTCATGCTGTTAAATTCGAAGGGGAAATCTGTGAGAGAACTACAAATCAATGCCTCATGAAACTTATGATGCTTTTGTTGTCTTGTCTGTCAAGTTCATTACTAGTCGCCCAATTTACCTATTCTGGTGTCCTCCATCAAACTGAAGCCGAACTCCTTTATGCCGAAGAACAAAGCTGGGATACTTTGCTCCATACTGAAAAAGAGATGGTGGGCAAGGGGTTCCGTTTAATGGACCTGGAGACTGCCAAGGAAAACGGAAATCGATCTTTCTGGTCGATTTGGGTGAAAAGCGACTTGGGTCAGCGAATGGAAAAGGTTACTGGTTGGGCCACTTTCATTAAAGCGAAAAGGGCACAAGTGGAGCAGGGCTATGTTATGGCAGAGGTAGAAGGATTTGCCCTAACAGAAGAAGAACAGCAATTTGTTGGCGTATGGCATAAAGGAGATACGCCCCATAAGGTATGGCGGTTGGACTCCCAAGAAGGGATTATGAAAAAGACCCAGGAAATGTCCGACCTGAATTTCTACCTGGTCGACCTAGATGTCTTTCAGACGCCTTCCGGTACTGCACAATACTTGGCTCTCTATCATTATGGAGCGGTCGGCAAAAAAGCATATATCGTGGTTGAAAAAGATTTGAAAGTATTCAATACCTGTCTCTTATACACATCTGACGCTGCCGACGAAGAGGATAGTGTAG
>CAJXUM010001375.1 GCA_913060855.1 uncultured Lewinella sp.
AGATCAGCCTCGGTCTCGTGGGCTCGGAGATGTGTATAAGAGACAGGGTGTAGGTTTCGCACTTTCGACTTCGCACTTCCAATTTTTGTCCAATCATAGAATGGTGTGCTTATTCTTGTAAGCGCCGCTGAATATCCTTTAAATTGACAAGTTGAATGATCAAGTAAGGGATATCATCTAGCGCGAGTATATACATGTTGACGTATTGAAAAATCGAGACAATCTCTCCTGCTGTAATCTGAGACTGCCCATAGAAGGCCATTAAGGACAAGAGCATCAATCCGATGACAAACATCTCCGTGAAAAAGAAACCAATGGCTTCATTGTCTGAGATGCGAACTCGGAGCCTGGTTATAATGTCAAAGAATTTACGAATGTGCTTGGGGTTGTTTTGCTGTATGATATCTACCCCTTTCTCTGATCTATCATTAAACTTCTGTGTCAAAACAGTAGCTATCCCTCCATAATAGGTATTGATAACACTCAATGGCAAAAGCAATAGAAGGCAATAAGTGAAAATGCTAGAATGATAAAAGTAGATCATTACTAATGCCCCAATAGATGTATATAGTGTCGTCAAAAGCACTGGCACATCCGTCTCGAAAAAGTCTACCAATTTTTGCGACATATTTACCCGAGCCGTCACTTTCGATAAGCCAATGTTCTGATCATTCTGCCTAATAATGACATTGGAAGCCGTATTCGCATAAATCGAAGTATAAGTTCTTGTATCATACATCCGCCGACTAATACCCGTAAACATAGCCAGGCAATACAGTCCGACATATTGTATTAACGCTTGGTAGGATCCTGATAGTAAGCCGTCTATGGCCATGCCCATCAATAAAGGCTTTACCAATAAGAGAATATTCTCCAGGTTGAATAAAGCATACGTAAAGACGATCTGCTGGTAATACTGCTTGAATATATTTTTAAGATTCATATCACTTTCATTTGCTTCTTATTCTATAATTTCCATTATCCATTCCTCTTCCTACCTCCCCTCATACCGCTCATCCTGCTCCACCTGATGGCGCTTGGCCTTCGAACTGATCAATTTCCCAAACCGCCATTTCAGACGAATAGTGGCAAGCTGTGTTTCGTATTTCCATCGGCCGCGATACCTGAGCAATGGGGAATGGAAAATCCAGCGATTATCATCTATATTGAATACATCAGTCATTTCTACTTGACATTTCAGCTGGCCAAAGAAGGTTTTGCCTAGACTGATGTCAATGGTTTGGTATCCATTACCTTGCCCATAAAGTGTGGTTTGAGCCGAGGTGTATTCGGCTTGCACTTGGGCACTGAATTCATTCCCTAAGTCGAATTGCTGACCCAAGGATATACTATAAGAGGCAATAGGGTTTACAGTTTGGAGGTTGACATTTTGGCCATTGAACCCCATTTTCGAGACCAATATATTACTACTAATCGTCCACCATTCAGTTGGGGTATAGCTCGTATACAAACTGACATATGCTTCCGTTGCCGCTTGGATATTAAGTGGAGAATTAATGAATTGTCCTTGCTCATTCTCTTCGGTGATATAGGCATAGAAATCCTTAATCCAAGAGAAGCCTCCCGCAAAAACACTAGAAATAGAATTTGACCAATGTGGGCTGTAGGTAGCATCTATACGATGATCCAGCGCTGGGGCTAAGCCCGGATTTCCCTGATCGATGATATTGGGATTCGGGTTGTAGTTATAGGGGTTTAAGACATAGTAGGGGGGGCGATCAATTCGTTTGCTGAGGTTGAGTGATAGGCTTTCGTTTTCATTTAGTTGGTATTTCATCAGTAAACTGGGGAAGAAATTCCAGCGATTTCTACCATATACGGTCGCTTCTGCTTGTTGATTGGCGGAGAGTAACAAGTTGGTATGCTCAGTCCTGCCCCCCATTTCATAGAAGAAATTACCCTTGTGCCCCTTGAAATTGAGGTAAAAAGCCCAGATGTTTTCCCGGTACCTCAGTTCCGTCACCCCGATTCCGACCCCACTAAGGCGTTGTACGTTATTGAATCTATTGTCTACAACCACATGGTCCAGCCGCCAACCCATTTCCATCTTATGCTGTGCATTTAGCGCCATTTCGTAGTCGAGTTGGCCTTTGTGAAGGTAGACATCATAGTTGGCCAGATTTAAGGAGCCATATGAATCGCGTTTTTCTGTCAGGCTCGGATCCCATTCATCGGCCTGTATTTGGATGCCATTGTAACGATCGTGGATAGTTAAGGCATAATCAGCCTTCAAGAATTGTCCTTTTTTGCCAAGGTCACTGCGATAGCTCGTATTGTAATAGTATCGCCTATTTTTGAAGTCAGAGGTCGTAGTGACATGTTTGATGGATTGTAATAACCGGGTTTTATCAAAAAATGAAGTGCTATTATGACCTTGTTTGTTGACTTGCTGAAAGTCATTGTATCTAAAAAGCAAACCAATAGTCGTATTTTCCTTTAGGCTATAGTCAATGGAAGCCTGATGTCCCCAGCTATTGATATATTCCTGTCTCTTATACACATCTCCGAGCCCACGAGACCGAGGCTGATCTC
>CAJXUM010001376.1 GCA_913060855.1 uncultured Lewinella sp.
CCTGCGGATACCGTAACATTCAAAATTCGGCAATCAGTCGTTAACTCTGAAATCGGTAAATCAACCGTAATATCTCTCGAGGTAAAATCAGAAGGAATAGTATAGTCAAAGGTTTCAACACTTGAAAATCCTCCATATGAAGTAAATTCGCCAGTCGTATAACCTGAGCTTGCGCCGGTATTCCGGAAAGCATAGACCATTACGGATTGTAACTTATCTTCTGAGCTAATATCTTCATAGGTGATACTAGTAGTGGTACCCGTAACTTGCCCACGATAAACATAAACATTATTGAGTGGCCCAGGAACATTGGCTCGGGTCATCGAATAGATATTACCACTCGCATCTTCAAAGAAAACCGTATTTCCAGGATTTCCTCCTTTATAAATAATCTCTACGATATATTGAAATACATTCCCAGAACTAGGAATACTCACCGTAGTCGTTGTTTCATTCTCCGCACCAGCTCCATATAAGTCTACTTCTTTCCCCGATCCACAAGCAAAAGTGTAATCTGCAGGGTTAGTTGTAGGATTTCCACAATCAATCGTCACTTGGTAATCCTCTACCTCACCGCCTGTTTCTGCCGCAGTTGGGCTATCAATTTGACTATCATCAATTCTAAATCGGGCATAGGTCGTCCCGCAAGTGGCATCGGCAGGCACATCAAAAGTGAAAGTGATATTCTGTACAGCATTGCTTGGAGAGCCAACAACATAGTCGTTGATAATTTTTTCGTCACCCTCAAAAGAACCATTACCATCAAAATCAACCCAAGCTGTGATGTAATCACTATTATGGCACTGATTGGTAACTGCAATGGTAATCTCTTGCTCCGTATTAGGAACCAAAGTCGCTCCACCTACCCATGTCACTCCATCTTCATCATCTAGGTTGTCATTATCGTCACCTTCCGCATCAGAAGTATAAGCAGAAACCGTTTCTGAATCGACAAAAGAACCAAAGTGAAGTCGACATTCATCTTCAATAACGTGATAAGGATTACCGTAAGAAGAAGGCGCATCAGCATAATCTCTAACCGTGTAACATCCTGTTTCGATATAGGGCTGTACGGTTGACACACTGGGTTCGTAAATAACGAGTTGCTCTGAAATCCCTCCTACTGCATAAGGTACACGAGTGATCGCCAAATTACATAGGCCATTACAACTGGTATTGGTATCTGAGAAAAACCAAATCGCGGAGTTGATCGAAGAAAGGGAATAACCAAAATTAACCCCTTGGCACATCACGAAGGCAATCCGTTCAGCTGCCAGTTCTTTTTCGGCATCAGTGGCAGTACTAGTACTTCCAAATATGGTCGTATTAATAGTCAGGTTATCAATACCTACCTTTCTTTCAAAGGTGACACTTCCATAAGGATAACCTTGGGCGGGTGTTGGTTCTGTTAATTCAAAATTTAGACAATAAGCTCGAACGGAGGTTTGCATCACACAACTATTATCCACGTAAGCAATACAACCTAAATAATCATCGTCTGCAAAAATGTATGTATCCGGATCAAGATAAGACCTATCTATTGTAATACTTTGATTGTCGCAATTGGTATAGCTAAAGGTACCTACGCCGCACGCACCTCTATCATTGAAGTTACAAGCATGTCGAACCAAGTACTCCTGCTCGATCGTCTGCGCCATGCAGCCGTCTGCGTCTCGGGTAATGGTGAATTGCTTATAAGTACCAGGGATCATCATATCCAATATGATGCTAGTACCCCGCTTCTGTAACCCGGTATAACTTCTTTCCACCTTATCCCCTTTTAGCATTCGCAGGGTATAAGTAGAAGAAAGAAACACATCCTCATTCAAATTAATGATAATCTGACCATCCCCAGCGCCGCATGCAGACTCAGCACGGATAGTGACAGATTCAATTGAAAGAGAACTACAAGGTTCTACCGTAACGTTAGTAGTCTCCTCTTGGGTACGGACAATCTGCCCGTTGCCGCTCATAGGAAAGCCTACCAGAAAAAAAGAAAGCAATAAGAAAAGCGTAAGTTTCTTAGGGTGACTGCTGTTCAAAAGGGATTGTTCAAGTACGTACACGTTAATCATAGTGTTGTCGTGTTATTATCAATATTTAGGTCGTCTTCAAATACAATATAAGCCCCACCCTAAACGAATTAGGGGGAGCTATTAAATTAGCTCTAGCCTTGAATTATTCACCCTCATCTATTCACACTACGTGATCGATAGGTGGACATTCAAGTTTAGCTTAGTTGGTAAGACTGTATCACATTGTTCTTCGAGGAATGCTCGTCTAGGAGGACTGAAAAATTGACGAGACTAGTAAAGAAGAGAAGAAAACGTGTACGTCCATAGTGTTTCTGTTTACTGAAATTGTGTTGTTCTAAAAAAGAAGTTACCATAAGATGATACTCCTGCTTAGTAAAGACCTGCTAGGGGGATGTTGAGAAGTTTCTAGATAAGAGGGACGTATTAGCCCTCAAGAGGGTTTGTACTTATAGGGATGTGGGGCAAATATCTGTCTCTTATACACATCTGACGCTGCCGACGAAGAGGATAGTGTAGA